>CBFGOB010000063.1:0-10365 GCA_965650215.1 uncultured bacterium
TTTCGACGAGGAGGGCTGGGCCGAGGCGCGGGGTTTGGCGGACTGAAAGAGACTTGCAGACAAGCAGATCAGGTGGCGCCCCTTCGCCGAGGGGGCATCTTCGGTCATGTGGCGCCCTATCAAGGTCCCCGCTTGAGTTTCAGGGCAGCGGCTGGGCCAGGGCCCTGACATGGGCGAGCGCGGCGGAAGCAAGGCCTTCGGGGTGGTAGCCGCCTTCGAGCACCGATGCGATCCGGCCTTGGGCATGGCGGTTCGCGAGGCTCAGGCACCGCCGGGTCATGGCGGCGAAGGTTTCGTCGTCCCAGTTCAGCCCGCCGAGCGGGTCGTTGTGGCGGGCGTCAAATCCGGCGGAGACCAGGACGAATTCCGGCTGGAAGGCGTCGAGGGCCGGGGTGATCTGGGCGTCCCAGGCATCCAGTGCGGCTTTGCCGTCGGAGGCGTGCTGGAGCGGAATGTTGAGCGTGGTGCCCAAGCCCTTGCCGCGTCCGCGTTCGCTGGCAGGTCCGGTGCCGGGGTAGCTGCCATCCTCGTGGAGCGAGACGTAGTAAACCGACGGATCCTCGATGAAGATGTCTTCGGTGCCATTGCCGTGGTGGACGTCCCAGTCGATGATCGCAATCCGGCGCAGCCGGTGGCGCTGCTGCAGGTAGCGGGCGGCGATCGCCACGTGGTTGAAGATGCAGAAGCCCATGCCGCGGGTGGCCGTGGCGTGATGACCGGGAGGTCGGACGGCACAGAACGCGCTTGCGACGCGGCCATCCATCACGGCGTCCACGGCGGTCAGCAGGGCGCCGGTCGCCTCGCGCGCCACGTCGTAGCTTTCCTCGCAGATCGCGGTGTCGCCGCTGCGCAGCTTGTGGGCGAAGGACTCGACATCCTGATAGACGAGGTCGTGGTAGTAGTGCTCGTGGGCGAGCAGGATCTCGGAGATTTCCGCGGTCCGCCGGGGCAGCCGGATGAAGCTGTCCGGCAAGGTGGCAAGCGCCTTGGCAAGCACCTGGTAGCGGTGGATCGACTCCGGATGGCCGGGGCCGGTGTCGTGGCGTTCGTAAACGGCATCGTGGTGGATGCCCACCTTGCGGGGAATTTCGCTCATCGGTGGTCGAGTCGTTGGATCTGTTTGCGTTTGAGGAAGGCCTTGCGGCTTTTGAGGATTTTGGCGATCGGGATTTCGAAGTCGAGTTCGCCGCTGTCCCGGATGCCGCCGTTCCGGCCGCCGGCGGCGAGGAACAGCGCGGACATCGCCCGGTTTTCAGGCAGGACGCTGGCCCAGAAGCGGTTGATGCCGCGCCGCTTCGCGACTTCCGCTAGCTCGCCTAACAGAAACCCCGCGATTCCGGATTTGCGGACGTCCTCGTGGACGACGAAGGCGACCTCCGCGCTTTTTCCGTCGTCGTCGAGGTAGTACCTGCCGACCGCCTTCAGTTCCTGGCGTTCGCGGATTTCCTCGAAGATCCCGAGGGCGAGGTCCCGGCGCTGGTCGATGGCGGCCAGCTTGTAGGCGGACTCGCCGCTCATGCGCTCGCGCTGGTAGCCATAGCGCAGCCGGACGGTCTGTTCGTCGTGGGAGTAAAAGAATTCCTGCAAGCCGCGCATGTCGCTCGGGTGCATCGGCCGCAGCAGCAGGGTCCGTTTGCCGAAGCTCACCCAGGAGCTTTCCAGCCCGTTGGCACCTGCACCGGTCTCGGTCGGCGGCATGGTGAAGAATTTCGGCAGCCAGCCCCGCGCACGCGCGCCGGCGAGCAAGGATTCCCGGTGGTCGGGGTGGGCGATTTCCACCAGCCGTGCCACGCGTTCGCGGATGCTCCGGCCGTGGAGGCTGGCGATGCCGAATTCGGTGACGACGTAGTGGACGTCGCCGCGCCCGGTGCAGACACCGCTGCCGGATTCCAGTCCGGAAACGATCCGCGAGCGGCCGTCGGTGTCCGAGGTTGAGGTGAGCGCGATGATCGGGCGTCCGCCCCTGCTGCGGCCGGCGCCGCGGATGAAGTCCTGCAGCGCACCGATGCCGCCGTAAAAGCGGTGGCCGCTCGAGTCGCGGACGACCTGGCCGGTGAGGTCGATTTCGCGCGCGCCGTTGACCGAGACCATCCGGTGGTTGCGGGCGATGCGGCTCGGGTCGTTGACCCAGTCGCTGGGGTGGAGCTCGATGTCCCGGTTGCCGTCGACAAACTGATAGAGCTTGCGGTTGCCGATCACATGGCTGGCGATGATTTTCCCCGGGTGGTAGTTTTTTTGTGAGGAATCAACCGTGCCGCAGCGGACCAGTTCCATCAGCGCGTTGCTGAACATGCCGGTGTGGATGCCGAGGTGGCGGTGCTTCCGGAGCGCGCGGGCGACCGCCTGGGGTGAATGTCCGAGGCCGATCTGGATCGTGGATCCGTCCTCGATGAGTTGGGCGGCGTAGCGGCCGATGCGCTGGTGGCGTTCAGTGAATTCCGCCTGCGGCGACTCGGGCAGGCGGGCGCTGTGTTCGAGGAAGAAATCGATCTCGCGCACCGAGATGAGGCTGTCGCCACAGGTGCGCGGCATGTGCGGATTGATCTGGGCGATGACGGTGCGGGCCGCCTTGGCGGCGGATTTCACGATGTCGACGCTCAGTCCGTAGCTGCAGTGGCCGGAGGCGTCCGGCGGGCTGACCTGGATGAGGGCGACATCGAGTGGCAGGGGGCCGTCACGGAACAGGGAAGCGACCTCGGACATCGGACAGGGCGTGTAGTCGGCCTGTCCGCGCTCCACCGCCTCGCGGATCGAGGGAGTGAGGAAAAAGGAATTCGTGCGCAGGGTGTCGGCGTAGGCCGGATCGATCCACGGACTTTTGCCTAGGCCGTGGATGTGGACGAGCTCGACGTCCTTGTAGCTCTGCGAGTGCTGGAGCATCTGGTCGACCAGGGCGAAGGGGACCGAGGCGCCCCCGCCGATGAACACGCGGCTTCCCGGACGGATCAATATGGGCCACAGATCGGGGGGCAGCGGTTTCATGCGGAGACCAGCCTAGCAAATCGCGGGCCTTGGCCAATCAAAAGCTTGATGGATGAAGGGCGCACCGGACTTTCCCTCTGTCCCCCCCCCATGCCGCGGTCGATGAACGATGTGTCCTTGTGGTGGTCCTTCCGGGATCAGGGCAGCGGTCTGATGAACATGTCCTTGTAGTGCACCACGCTTATCGGGTCGTGGCCCTGGATGGCGATCGTGCCCTCGCCGAGTTTGCGGCCGGGCATGCCTTTGAGGGATTTCGCCGGGTCCCAGCCCTCGGGTTCGGTCCAATCGGTGGTGACCTTGCCGTTGATCGAAATCACGATGCGGCGGCCCTCGACCTTGATCGAGTAGTCGAACCACTCGTCATCGGCGTGGGGGGCCTTGTCCATCACGTCGGCCACTCCATAGAGACCGCCTGATTTTTTCGCATCGCTGTGGGTGGCGTTCACCTGGCATTCGTACCCGGCCGCGGGCCATCCGGCGTCCTGATAGACGGTGTGGAAGTAGATGCCGCTGTTCGAGCCGGCGGTGGTTTTGACCTTCGCCTTGAATTCGAAATTGCGGAATGAGGCGTTGCCGTCGGGACCGGTGTAGAAGAGGTGGGCGCGGCCGCCGCGGACCACGAGTTCGCCGTCGGCCACCACAAACACGTCGGCGGGCCGCTTCTCCGTGGCGACATTCGATTTCCAGCCGCTCAGGTCCTTGCCGTTCAACAGCGGGATCCATCCGTCCTGGGCGAAAACGGACATTGTGGCGGCGAGCCAGAGCAGTGCGGCGTGATGGAAATGCTTCATGATGGCTTGAAATTGCCGGTGCCTGCCCGGGAAGTCAATCCGGCGGTCCAGCGGATGCCGATTTGCCGGATCGGGGGGCAAGCGGATCTCTTGGCTTGCATCGGCACGCCCCAACCCTAGCATGCGAGGTGCCTCCGCGCCGTCATGAGTTCCCACCACCGCTGGCTTTTGACCCAGGTTTCCTCATGGGAGCGTGAGGGCTTGGTCGACGCCTCAACGGCCGCCATTTTGCGCGAACGATATGCCGAGTCCCATGCCAGCGATGGCTCACGCGTCGGTTTCGCGCAAATCGCGATGGGTGCATTGGGGGCCTTGCTGATCGGGGTCGGCCTGATTGCGGTGATCGGTTACAACTGGGATCATTTCAGCCGATTCGTCCGCTTGCTGTTTGCGTTCCTGCCATTGCTGGGAAGCCAGATCTTCAGCTGGTGGTGCCTCAGGCGCGGCGATGCCGCCGCGGTCTGGCTGAAGCAAACGGCCGCGATGCTGCAGTCGCTCACCACCGTGGCCTGTCTGGCGATTGTCAGCCAGATCTACAACCTCGGTGGTGATTGGCCGGACCTGCTGTTCGGCTGGATGCTGCTGATCCTGCCCTTGGTCTGGGTCATGCGCGCCCAGTCGGTGGCGATCCTTTATCTGATCGGAACGGTCGTCTGGTCCTTTGCCCGCTTTGATGCGGGGGTCGAGTGGCTTGCGAGTCCCCTGATGTATCCGCTGCTCTTGGCGGGGCTTCTGCCGGTCTGGCCGGGATGGCCGCCGGTCCATCCACCGAGCACCTGGATGCGTTGGCTGATCGTTCCGTGTGCGATGCTCGGTCTGTGCTGCGCCGCCAGCTTTGCCACGCACATGGCCAGGGGCAGCACGTATCTCTACGTCGATGGGGAAATCGCCGTATGGCTCTGTGCGCTGGTGATCGCCGGCATCACGCTCTTCCCGCTGAATGCGAATGGAATTGCTGAGCCGGTTTCGCGCAAACCTCAGGTGATTCTGGGAGCGATGTTGCTGCTGGGATATGGGCTGGCGCTGACCTTTGAGGACCTCAGTGATGAAATGAGACACATTTCCGCTGCCTTCCGCCTGCCCTGGTGTTGGGGTCTGTTGCTGGTGACTGCGGCATTCGGTACGCTTGCCGCCATTCAAAAGCGCTGGGCGGTGCTGGCGATCGGCATGGTGGCCATGCTGCCTTTGTCCGGCATGGTCTTGGGTGGAGCGCAGCACTGGTTGGTGACGCTTTATCTCGCGGCCCTCGGCATCTCGCTCGTCGTACTCGAGTTCACTGGCCATCGTGGCGCACCCCGTCTGGGTGCGACCTTGATCTCGCTGCTCGCCATCGTGCGGATGTCCGACAGCGAATTCCCGCTGCTCGTGAAGGGGATCATTTTCATTGCCGTCGGCATCGCTTTTCTCGCGTTCAACTTCCTGGTGATGCGGCAGCTCCGCCGGTCGCAGGCTCCCGTGCCATGAAACCGATCGTTGCCAGCATCATCTTCGCGGTTGCGGCCCTTGCACAGTGGTCGGCACCGCTGTGGCGGATCCATGTCTACGAGCAGACGCTCGAGCACGGCACCTTGATCAAGTTGAAGTGCACCGCACCCGATCCCTACGATCCCCTGCGCGGCCGTTTTCTCGCAGTCCGTCCCGAGCAACAGCAGATCGAGATTCCGGAGGGGTTCGTGCTGCAGGAAGGCGCGACCTTTTATGCCGGGCTGCGCACCGGTGACGATGGGCTCACCACGCTCTCCGGGGTTTCCCTGGATCCGCCTGATGCGGGTGAGTTCATCCGCCTGCGCTCGCGCTACTACGCGCATGGCAACCAGGTTCGCATCGAGTGGCCCTTCGAGCGGTTTTACATCAATGAGAAGCTCGCTCCCGAAGCCGACCGCTGGTTGGCCGAAAACATCCGCAGTGCGGAAGGGGTCGTTGCCGAGGTGCGCGTGCTCAAGGGCAAGGCCGTGTTGGCCGACCTGAGCCTGGGAGGCAGGTCATTCCGCGAGATCCTCAAGGAGCGGGTGAAGTAGGGTTGGGGGAGAATGGATGCAAGCGCTTGGCATCGCCGACTTGGCAAGATAGGTTCCGTTCATGCTCCGAAGGAATTTCCTCGCATCATTGTCTGTCGCTGCGGTCGCTCCGATCATGGCGCGTGGTGCTCCGTCACGGCGCTTTGAAGGCCTGAGGGTCGGCGTGATCGGCTGCGGTTGGTATGGCAAGAACGACATGTGCCGCTTGCTCCAGATCGCGCCTGTCGAGATCCGCGCCCTTTGTGATCCCGACCGCAGGATGCTGGAAGAGGCCGCCGTACTAGCCCAGAGCCGTCAGGTGTCGCGCAAGCGTCCCGTGTTGTTCCGTGACTACCGCGAGATGCTGGCGGCGGAACGATACGACCTTGTGATCATCGGCACTCCCGACCACTGGCATGCATTGCCGGCGATCGCCGCGATGGAGGCCGGTGCCCACCTCTATCTCCAGAAGCCCGTGGCTGTCGATGTTGCCGAGGGCTTTTCGATCCTCGACACCGCCCGCCGTTTGAACCGCGTGGTGCAGGTCGGCACCCAGCGGCGCAGCACCCCGCATCTCATCGAGGCCAAGCAGCGGATCATCGATGCAGGAAAGCTTGGCGATGTCGGCCATGTGGAGATGTTTTCCTATTACCACATGCGCCGACGCGGATTGATTCCCCACAGCGATCCTCCAACGGAACTCGATTGGGAGATGTGGACGGGACCGGCACCGCTGCGTCCCTATCAAGAAGGCATCCATCCCGGCGGCTGGCGCAGTTTCCGGGAATATGGGAACGGCTTTGTCGGCGACATGTGCATCCACATGTTCGATGCCGCCCGTTGGATGTTGGGGGTGTCCTGGCCGAAGCGGATCATGTCGACGGGAGGTGTTTTTGCCGATCCTGAAGCCAGCGCGAATGTCCCCGACACCCAGACGGCCCTTTTCGAGTATGAGAATCTCACGATGACCTGGCAGCACCGGACCTGGGGGCATTCGGTGGATCCCGCTTATCCATGGGGGCTGGTGCTTTACGGCACCAAGGGGACGCTCAAGGCCAGTGTCCAGCGCTGCGAGTTCATCCCCATCGCACAGGGCGAGAGCGGATGGATGGCTGAGGCGCTGGTGGAGACGGAGCAGTATCCGGAAGAGCGCGAGGAGAAGCGGGTGGAAGCGCATGCCTCGCCCGCAACGCGACGTCATTTTGCCGATCTCCTTGATTGCATCGAGAGCGGCAAACGGCCAGTTGCGGACATCGAGGAAGGGAATCTCTCCAGCGCTTGCTGTGTGCTGGCGAACCTGTCCTTGGATGCCGGCCGATCTCTGGCCTTCGATCCGGAATCGCGCATGGTCGTCAAGGATGTGGACATCAGCTCACGACTCCGCAGGGCCTATCGCGGGCCGTGGAAGCATCCTGCGGGCTGAGAAGCATTCTTCGCTTCGCACTTCAATGGCTTGCCGTTCGTAGTTTCCAGCACGGAAGCGAAGAATGGCGGACAGGGAGGGATTGACTTCGCTCCGCTCAGTCCATGCGGAATGCAAAATCCTCCTCCGGATTTTGGGATGTGAATTTTGTCGCTACGAGCGACATCTGCATTCAAACCCGTTTCGCTACGCCCCGACAAGTCGGGGCTGCGCTCAAGGGGTTCTCATCCCTTCCTGTCTCTCAAGGGCGAACGCACGATGAACGTGGTGACAGGTTTTAAAGGTCAATCGGACGGAAGTGGCGGACAGGGAGGGATTCGAACCCTCGGTACTGTTTCCAGCACACACGCTTTCCAAGCGTGCTCATTCGACCACTCTGACACCTGCCCTTGGAGGCCGGGACGCTAGGAAGACCGGGGGAGCGAAGCAATCCTTTTTTTGACGATCGGACGAGGGATGGCTTCCCTTGGGCGCTCTGGCGCATGCATTTCATCTGGGATTCACCGCCGCCCACCGGTGGCTTGAGGCAGTGAATGTCCTCGGGGGTTGCGCAGGGACTGGGGATGGGGCATGAAGGGGGGGAGATGACGGGTCGCGAAATCAAGGAAACACTGGACGCGCTCGGCGTGGTGCCGAGCAAGCAGTTGGGTCAGAATTTCCTGATCGACCCGAACATGGCCCGTTGGATCGTGTCCCAACTCGAACTCCGCCCGGAGGATGCCGTGGTCGAGGTCGGCCCCGGTGCGGGCTCGCTGACCGCCCACCTGGTGGGCAAGGTCCGGCGCTTGATCCTGATCGAATTCGACAAGAAGCTGGCGGCAGGGCTGGCCGAGCGTTTCAAGGACGATCCGAGCGTGGAAGTGCACCACGAGGACGCGGTGAAGTTCGACGGTCGCCAGCTGTTCAAGCACCGGCCGCTCAAGTTTTTGGGCAATCTTCCCTATTCGTCCGGTGGGGCGATCATGAAAAACCTGCTCAGCCGTCCCCATCCATATGAATTGGCGGTGCTGATGCTGCAGAAGGAAGTGATCGAGCGGATGGCTTCCGGGCCGGGATCCAAGGACTATGGCGTGCTGACCCTGCGGACCCAGGTGAACTGGCGGGTCGACATCCGGCGCACGGTGCCGCCGGAGGCGTTTCATCCGCGACCGAAGATCGATTCGAGCGTGGCCGTGTTGAGGCCAAGGGTCTCGGGCATGCCGGCTTTTGATTTCCGCCTGTTCGACGAATTGATCCGCCGGGGATTTGCCCAGCGGCGCAAGCAGCTCAAACGCCAGTTGCCTCAGGAGGTCGATTGGGAGCGGGTCACGACGGAGCTTGGGGTGCCCGCCACGGTGCGTGGTGAAGAGCTGGGCTTGGATCAGTGGATCGAGCTGACGCGTGCCTTTGATCCGCATCCGCTCAAGGACCTGCCGCAGAAGACCGACGAGGTCTTCGATGTGGTGGATGAACACGATGTGGTGATCGGTCGCAAGACCCGCGGCGAGGTGCATGCGCAGCGGCTGATGCATCGCGCGGTCCATGTCTTCGTGCGCGACAAGAAGGGGCAGTTGTTGTTGCAGAAGCGCTCGATGTTCAAGGACGTGCATCCCGGGACCTGGGATTCGAGTGTGGCCGGTCATGTCGATGCCGGCGAGGATTATGCGGACGCGGCAGTCCGCGAGCTTGAGGAAGAAATGGGAATCCGTACTGGCGAGGTGCCGGTCGAGTTGGCCCACATCACGCCTTGCGAAGGCACCGGTTGGGAGCACGTGAAGCTTTACGAAGTGAAGCATGCCGGTGCGCTGCGCTTTCCTGCCGCCGAGATCGAGTCGGTGATGTGGTTTTCGCCGGAGGAAATCGACGCCTGGCTCGCCGCCTGTCCCGGTGATTTCGCCACCGGTTTCATCGAGTGCTGGAAAGTCTTCCGCGCGCATGCATGATCGCTCGTCCCCGATGAATTCCTGCGCGACATTCCTGATCTTGGCGGTGCTGCTTTCCGGCTGTGGTCCGGAGCCCAGGGACCTGTCCTACCGGATCGTCCAGGTTCACCCGCACGACGCGGACTGCTACACCCAAGGCCTGGAGTTTGACGGCGACAGGCTTTTGGAAAGCGGCGGGCAGTATGGGGAATCCAAGGTCCGGCGGGTGGACCCGCAGAGCGGCGAGGTGCTCAAGAACCGCAGCATCCCAAGCATGATGTTTGCCGAGGGCTTGACGGTGCTCGATGGTGAGCTGTGGTTGCTCACATGGAAGGAACGGACCGCGCTGGTCCTTGATCCCGAAAGTTTCGAATTGAGGCGCCGCCATTCCTACGAAGGAGAAGGCTGGGGACTTACGAACGACGGCAAGCGGTTGATCATGAGCGACGGCTCCAGCAAGCTCAGCATCCGCGATCCGGAGAGCTTCAAGATCGTCGGGACCATCGATGTCACGCTCGACGGCCGGCCGGTGGAAGGGATCAACGAGCTGGAATACGTCGATGGCACGATTTTCGCGAACCTGTATCCCAAGGATGAGATCGTGCGCATCGACGCGGCGACCGGGAAGGTCAGCGGCGTGCTTCATCTCAAGGCGCTGCGCAGCAGCCTGCCGTCGCAGAAGAAGGCGGCCGAGGAATTGAATGGCATCGCCCATGACCGCCGGAGCGGCCACCTGTGGGTGACGGGCAAGTACTGGCCGCAGATGTTCGAAATCGAGCTGGGTGATTGAGTCCGCCGAGCCGCCAACCCGAATCCGTCGCCACCCCCTCATGAGACTTCTGTGTTGGTTTTTGGGCATTGCGCTTTTGGTCCTCGGGTCCTGGGCCCTCTGGGGCGAGGGGCTTGAGCAGCGCTTCAGCCTTGAAGGAGCCGTGGCCTATCTGGAAGGCGCGGGGCCTTACGCATGGTTGGTCGCGTGGGCTTTGCTGATTTCGGATGTGATCCTGCCAGTGCCGGGCACGGTGGTCATGTCCGCGCTGGGATGGATTTACGGGCCCCTGGCGGGTGGCTTGCTGGCGATGACCGGGTCGGTGCTGTCGGGGACGGCGGCTTACGGAATTTGCCGCCTTGCCGGCGACCGGGGAGCACGTTGGCTGCTCGGGGAGAAGGATCTGCAGCGCGGACGCAGGTGGTTTGAGCGTGGCGGGGTGTGGTGGGTGTGTCTTTCGCGGGCCCTGCCGATTTTGCCCGAGGTGATCGCCTGTTCGGCG
>CBFGOB010000064.1:0-10352 GCA_965650215.1 uncultured bacterium
CTTTCTCCAAACCGTCCTGCTGCAGACGATGCGGCGGGTGATCGACAGCGCACGCAGCGGCCGGCGCCAAACCCGCCTCGACTTCGGCATCGCCGCCCTGCTGGTCGGCCTGCTCATCGGCTACGGGCTGATCCGCCTTTCCACCGAGCGCGAGCGCGAAACCCTGCGGCTCAAAACCCTGATGGTGCAGATCAACATCCCGCAGCACGCGGCACGGGTCCTCTGGGAACCCCACCAGATCCATTTCGCCTACGAGGAGGAAACGCTCAAAGCGCTGAATGCCATCACCGAGCAGGACACCCGCCGGCTGCAGGAAGCGATCGATCAGGCGCCCGAAGGCGGGATCCGGACCCAGTGGCCCGACTGGGTGATGTGGCCAGAGGCGGCGCTCAGCGGCAGCATCCTCGTCGCCGAAGACGGCAGCTGGGCGGCGTGGGAGGAGAACCTGCTCACCATCGACCGCGTGCGCGAAGCCGGGCCCTTCCAGCTCATCTACGGCATCACCGAATTCGAAGGCGTGAAGCATGCCGACAACGGTCAAATGAGCTTCAAGGACGGCGGCAAGGGCTGGAACTCGCTCGCGGTGATGGGCCCTGAGAACGAGCTGCAGACCTACCGCAAGCACCACCTCGTGCTCTTCGGCGAGACGATTCCCTTCGTCGACTCGATCCCGTTCCTCAAGGCGATTTATGAAAAGCAGGCGGGTGTCGCCTACGGCGGATCCTTCACGCCGGGAACCTCCTTCGATCCGCTGCCGATCCCGCTGGCCGACGGCTCGGTGATCGATGCGATCCCGACGATCTGCTTCGAGGACAGCGTGCCGCGGCTGACGCGCAAGTTCCTGCGCGCCGCGCCGCAGGTGATCATCAACGTCACCAACGACGGCTGGTTCAAGGAATCCGCCGCCGCCGAACAGCACTTCGTGAACGCCAAATTCCGCGCGATCGAATTCCGGAGGCCGATGCTGCGTTGCGCCAACAACGGCATCACCGCCGCGGTCGACAGCACCGGGTCCGTCGCGCATCCGGAAAGCGGCGCGGCGCAGCTCCTCGTCGACGCCCAAGGCAGCCACTTCACCCGCGGCTCGCTGCTCACCGAGCTCGAAGTTCCAATCCAACCCGGCACCACCCTTTACGCCCTCATCGGCGACTGGGGCGTGATCGGTGTTGGCCTGTTAGGTCTCGCGACGGCGGCGCTCTGCGGCAGGCGGAAACGCTGAGCACGGACCGCGGGCTTCAGCCCGCCCCGGAGCACCGGGCCGGATGAACAAAACACGGACATATCGGCCTCCTGAGCAGGAGGCTTATTGCTCCGAGTCGAGCTGAAGCTCGCGGCCCATCCCAACACCCACTCACCAACTTGCCACTCACCGCTCCTCAAAGCACCAACATGCAGTCGCCGTAGCTGTAGAACCGGTAGCGTTGCGCGACCGCGTCCCGATAGGCCCGCATCACCAGGTCTTTGCCGGCGAAGGCGCTGACGAGCATGATCAGCGTGCTTTCGGGCAGGTGGAAATTGGTGAGCAGTGCGTCGACCGCACGGAAGCGGTAGGGCGGATGGATGAAGATGTCCGTTTCGCCGCGATGGTCTTGTGGCGCGATGCGCTGCGATGGTTCCCCGCAGTCGCGCGCCAGCGATTCGAGCACGCGCGTGACGGTCGTGCCCACCGCCAGCACACGCCCGGCCGCATTGATGCGGCGGGCCGCACGTTCCGACACCGCATACTTTTCGGAATGCATGATGTGATCCGTCACCACCTCGGCACTCACCGGCCGGAAGGTGCCCACGCCGACATGCAGGGTAAGGAATTCGTGCGGTAGGGCTTGAAGCAATGCCGGCGTGAAGTGCAGGCCCGCGGTCGGCGCCGCGATCGCGCCTTCCTCGCGCGCATAAACAGTCTGATAGCGGTCGCGGTCCGCCGCCTCATCGCCGCGCCCCATGTAATGCGGCAGCGCGAGATGGCCATGTTCGTTCAAATCCAGCGGCCGCTCCCAACGCACCAGGCGGTCGCCATTGTCAAATACCTCGGCCACCACCCCGACGATGCCGCCCACCACGACCTCGCGGCCGGGCTTCATCCGCTTGCCGGGGCGCACCAGGCAGCGCCACTCCAGCGGCGACAGCCGGTCGAGGCAGAGCAACTCGACACGCCCGTCATCGGAAAACACCCGCGCGGGGATCACCTTCGTGTCGTTGAGCACACACAGGTCATCCGGCCCGAGGTAGCTTGAAACCTCGCGGAACATCCGGTGTTCGATCGTTCCGGTTTCGCGGTGCAGCACCATCATCCGCGACGCCGAACGCTCGGCCAAAGGCCGGTCGGCGATCAGCTCCGGCGGCAGATCGTAATGAAAATCCCTGGTGAGCAGCGACATGCAGGCTTCTTAGCCAGCAAGCGCCACAATGCAAGCAGGACAGTGTCCCGCGCCTGTTGGCAGACTCCACCCCGCTTGCCGAATCCCGCTTGCCGAATCCCGCTTGCCGAATCCCGCTTGCCGCAGCTCCTCCGAATCCCGCTTTTTGTATATTGCATATTTCAAATATGCAATATATGTTTCGTGCTCATCTTCGACGTGTGGCATCCAGGCCGGTAAGCTCAAGCAAGTGGCGGGTCGGGACAGGCCGATCCGATCTGTTCACCCCATTCAGCAGACCCGTTTTCCTCGCCCATTCCAACGCGCACATCCGTGTTCCGATGCGCTCCGGCCGCGGCGGCGGCGACATCCCGCTTGCAGCCGCGGGCATCCCGCAGGATGCTTGCGTCATGCTCAAACAGGAACGCGCCGATCACCTGCTGCGCCGTCTCGGGGAACTGTACCCCGAAACACCGGTGCCGCTTGATCACAAGGATCCCTACACCCTGCTGATCGCGGTTCTGCTCTCGGCCCAATGCACCGATGTGCGGGTCAATCAGGTCACGCCCGCGCTGTTCAAACTGGCGGACAACCCACGCGACATGATGAAAGTGCCCGTCGAGCGCATCCGCGAGATCATCCGTCCCTGCGGCCTGTCACCCCGAAAGTCGCAGGCGATTTCCGAGCTGTCGAAAATCCTGGTCGAGCAGCACGGCGGCAAGGTGCCGGCCGACTTCGCCGCACTCGAAGCCCTGCCCGGTGTCGGCCACAAAACCGCATCGGTGGTGATGGCCCAGGCCTTCGGCGTTCCGGCCTTTCCGGTCGACACCCACATCCACCGGCTGGCGAAGCGCTGGAAACTCACGGCCGGCAAGAACGTCGAGCAAACGGAACGCGATCTGAAAAAACTCTTCCCGCGCGAGTCATGGAACAAGCTGCACCTGCAGATCATCTTCTACGGCCGCGAGCACTGCACCGCGCGGGGCTGCGACGGCAAGTCCTGCCTGCTTTGCCGTGAGTTGTTCGCCAAGCCGAGGTGTTCGTGATCCCAACAGGGATCGGAGGAATCAGCTCCGGATCGAGAGTCCCGCGCCTGCACGCCCACTGAAGCGAAATAGAAATGAAGACAGCGGCAATCGGACCGCGAGCTACAGTTCGCCCCGAGCCGTTGGCCGCATTGAGCCGCGCAATCGATGAATCCATGCACTTCTTTGAGAACTCTGGCTCCGGGGCGAGCTGAAGCTCGCGGTCCATGGCTTCATGTCATTGGCGCTTTCGTTTGGCCCAGTCCTTGAGTTACCGTGCACGCGAGGAGCGCTGATGCGGGTCGCAGAAAGATCGGGGATCAGGCCGTGTTGCGCAATTTTCCCATTCCCCAGCAAGCGCACGCCACTTAAGCTTCCATCGTGAGCCACCCCGCCCCGACTTGTTCCACCGGCGCCCGCCAAGCGAAGGAGGATGACCTGCTGGTCGCCGCGCCTGAAGCCTGGGACGAGGCCTGCTTCGCGGTGCCTGCGGTCCGCGCGCTGATCGCCTCAGGGCTGGGCGTGGGCATTCTCTGCCCGCCACGGCAGGAAGCATTCTGGAAAACCATCGCCGGCCTCGAGGTTATGGCGGTTTCACCTGATGCGAAACCCATGGCCGCGGCGATCTCCGGCGGCCGATGGCAGGCGGCCCTGATGTGGGAAGCGGGACCCTTCGCGACAGCGATTCAAAAAGCAGGCATCGCACGCCGGATCGGGCCAGCCGACGGCAAGCTCGCCAAACAGCTCACGCATCCCGTGCCCATCCCGCCGGGCCCGCCGGAGCACCGCGTGCAATTCTACCTGCGGCCGGTGGCCGAAATGGGCATCACCACCACCCGTCCGGAGTTCTTCGCGCCGGTGATCGGCGACTCCATCCGCCCGAAACACTCGATCCTGCTCGTGCCCGACTCGGACTTCGGACCGAGCCACGAGTGGCCGATCGCACGCTGGCGCGAGGTCCTCCAATCCCTGCGGGAACTGCGGCTCGAAATCGGCATCGCCTGCCAACCCGGCAGCCGCGGATGGGGAGAGCAGCTCGCCGCCGACGCAGGCGATGACATCGCCACGCATCGGCTCACCGGCCAAGCGCTTGATTTCCTCGCCACCCAGCGGTTGGTGCTCGCCGCCGACGGCACGCTGCCCCACCTCGCCTCGCATGCAGGCGCGACCTGCATCACCCTCTTCGGCCCGAACGATCCCGCATGGAAGCGCCCGCTGGGCATCCGGCACAAGGTGCTGCGACAGCACGTCGAATGCGCCCCCTGCCTGCTTGCCAAATGCCCGCTCGACCTGCGCTGCCAGCATGAACTCGACGCCGCCCGGGTGATCCGCGCGGTGAGGGACTTTGTTGAACCGTCTTGCCATGAGTGAGCCCGCCGTCCCGGGCCGCCGCGGCCAACCGTCGCGCCACGAGCTGTGGCTGTTGCTGATGTCGGCGCTGTGGGGTTCGGCCTTTGTCGCCCAACAGATCGGGATCGATTGCGGGCTGCAACCGATGACCTTCAATGCCCTGCGCTTCGCGCTCGGCTCGCTGTGCCTCATTCCCGTGATGCGCTGGCGCGGCACGCCATTGCGACCTCGCCGCGGACATCCGGCCCTCGTCCCGGCCATCGTCGCCGGCGGCTTCCTGTTTGCCGCCGCAGGTGCCCAACAGGCCGGCCTCGCGTTCACGTCGACCGCGAATGCGGGATTCATCACCAGCTTCTACATCCTGTTCGTGCCGCTGATCGGCATCGCCATCGGCCACCATGCCCCGCGCGGCCTGTGGGCCGGAGTCGCGATCTGTCTCGCCGGATTCTTCTTCCTCAGCGTCTCAAACCACTTCCAGGTGGCCAAAGGCGATTGGATCATCCTGCTGAGCGCCGTGCTTTGGGCCGGCCAGATCCTCACGATCGACCACGCAGCACGGCATGGCGATCCACTGCAAATCGCGTTCCATCAATTCGTCGTGTGCACGCTGCTCAGCGCGATCGCCGCCGCCGTGTTCGAGCCGTTTTCCATCGACGCGATCCTCGCCGGCAGCGGTGCGATCGTCTATGCGGGCATCGTATCGGTCGGCATCGCTTTCACCATCCAGGTGTTCTGCCAGCAACATTGCGCACCAGGCCGCGCGGCGGTGATCATGAGCCTCGAGGCGGTGTTTGCCGCACTCGCGGCCTATGCCATCCTCGACGAAAGCCTGACGCCGCGGGCACTCGCGGGCTGCGCGTTGATCTTCATCGGCATCGTCGTCGTGCAGCTCAGTCCCGCGGGCGGGCGCAAGCCCTGAGGACCCATCAATCCTCCGGCATCGTGTAGCCGAAGCGCTCGATCTCCCAGGCGAATTCGCGTTCGACGATCCGCCGGGTCTCGTCATCATAGTAATCGCGGACCTTCGGCTTGCCGACGCGGCCGCCTTTCTTGAACTCCGGCATCCGTTCCGGTTCGAAAGGGATCGCGAGCCGGGCGCACAAGCGCTCGAGATCCGGGTTGAGATGCTCGAAGCGGATGAAGACATCGACACAGGCCTCGCCGTCGATCCAGTACTTGTCGCGGTCGTGCACCGTCCCGCCGAGGCGCAGCCAATGGCGGAAGCGCTCGATCTCATGATCGCCCCTGGCGCGGTCGATCGGCCTGCCATGTCCGACCGCCGCCAGCAGGCGGCTCCTCAGGCGGCGAAGCGGCGTCTCATGCCACAGCATCCGCTCAAACATCACAAAGCCGGAAATCAGTTTGTCGTAGGGATTGCGAACGACCGTGAACTTGCAGTAGCGGCTCCAGATGTCCTCGCCGACCGCCGCCCGGATCGCGGATGCCGGCATGTGGTTGTAATAGGTGCGGCCTGCGGGCTTGGGCCCCCGGTAGCCGACGATGCCCGCCTCGGAAACCGTCTCCTCACGGCTGTGCGACAACTCCCAGCTGCCATCCGGCATGCAATACGGTTCAAAATACGACTCCACGGAAGTCCCTGCGGTTTTCGCGGTCTTGGTGAAGATGAATCGCTTGCGGTGACTGACGAGCATGGGCGCGGACGGCAGGAAGGATGAGAATGCCTGGAGTGCAATCGCCTACTTGCGCTTGCGCGATTTCTTCGCTTCGAAGTCGACGGCCTTGGGATCGAAAGCCTCCGGATCGTAACCCGGCTTCATCCATGCCGTGTCGCCATGCAAGGCCTGCATGTATTGGAAGGTGCCGCCCGAATCCTCTTCCGGAGCATTGCGCGCGCCATCGATCATCCGCGGACCCGCCCCGGCCTCGCCGGCCTCGGATTTCTCAAACACCACCTCGTGGATCCACTCGTCGGCGAAGTCATAGCGGTAAAGCATGCGGATCGGCAGCTTGCGCTTGCCGAGAAAGGCCGCGATGCTGAGCTGCGCCTCGTCCTGGAACTCGCCGGGCGTCTGATCTTCCAGGCCCACCGGGCCGATGACGTCGACGAGCCGCTTGCCCTTGCCATGGCGGAACTCATGCGGGTGCTTGTTGTCCCAGCCCATCGCGGCCTGGATGGCGTCGCTCAGCTGGAGGAAGGTCGCTGTGGCATCGATCGAGAAGCGGCGCCAGATTTGCGGCTGGATGCCGTAAAGGAATACCTTCACCACCACGCGATTCGGATTGCTTGCCTTGGCCATGGCCGAAGCTTGTCGCCCGCCTCCCGCGAAAAATCAAACCGGAATTGGCCGCAGCCGCGCCGACCCTGCCGGCACGGCACCGCCAAGGCCTGCCTCAGAGGCTGTCTGAAAATTCTGGATAGGTAGGGACCTTTTTCCGAAAGGTCCTTGAGAATGAGGTGTGAACAGTCGTCCATGAGTTGATTTTAAAGCCATTTGCATGGTTTCTCATGTTCTCTTTGCACTTGCACGGACCTTTCGGAAAAAGGTCTCTACCATTTTTAAGGCAGCCTCTCAGGAAAGCACGCCACCCTTGCGGCTGCCGTCGAACTGGTAACCCATCAGGGCGATTTCACGCCGGAAGGCTTCCGCCACCCTGGCCCGGGTCTCATCATCGTAGTAGCTGCGGTAGTCGACCTTCTCACTGGTGATGTTGGTTTTCTCCAAGGGCATGTTGCCGTCGTAGGGGATGTCCAGACGTGTGCAAAGGTCCGCAAACGAGGTTTTGAAGTCGCTGAAGTCCAGCACCTCATCCATCAGGTTGCGCTCACCGTCGAAATACAGGCGGCCATCCAGCGGCAGGCGGTGGGTCTTGTGCAGGACATAGTCGCGGAACGACGGCATGCGGCGGCCCTGGCCGAACTTCTTCCAGTTGTAATAGGAAACCACCTTCTGCCACGGGTTGCGCTCGAAGCAGAACTTGTGATAGGAATTCCAGATTTCCTCGCCGACGAGTTCACGCACGCGCGTGGCGGGCATGTGCTCGTAATACCACTTGCCGAGCAGCGGCGAGTGGCGGTCGATGCATTTGCGCAGCCAGCGCGAGCGCGCATACGCCGTGCTCAGCCAGGTGCCGTCGTGGTAGTGGCGCGGGATGTCGGAATCGGCGTTCGACTCCATCGGCGTGATGGTGTCGTCCGGCGCGCACAAGGGCCCGAGCGCCATCTCCATGCTGCTGCCGGCGGTCTTGTGGGTCTTGATGAAAATGAAACGGTATCGATGGCTGATGATCATGGCTGCTTGTTAGGCGGGGCGCGGGGATTTCAGGAGAGCTTGATAGACCGCGACGGTCGAATCGAGCATCTGGCGCAGGGTAAACGGTCCGACGCCCGCTGTCGACCCGGCATGATCGAGAATACGGACGCAGGCGGCCATCGCGGCATCGACATCGCCGACCGGCACCAGTCCCTCAGGGAAAATCACGCGGAGCTGCTCGGCGACGCCACCGTGGTCGTAGGCGACCACCGGCTTGCCCAAGGCCATGGCCTCGAGCGAAACGCGCCCAAACGCCTCGGGATCGGTGGAAAAGGAAACACCAGCGAGGACACCGCCATCACCTCGCGCAGGTCGCTGCGGTGGCCGAGGAAGCTGACATGCCCGTCGACCCCCAGGGTCCTGGCGAGCTGTTTCAATTCGTCCAGATAGGAACGTTTTTTCGGGTGGGGTTCCCCGGCGATCAGGCCATGCACCGGACGGCCCGCGGCAAGCAGCCGCGCGATCAGCCGGATGAAGTCCTCCTGGCCTTTCCAACGCGTCAGGCGGCCGGGCAGGAGCAGGGGGATCCGTCCCTCAAGCTCCGGATGGGCGGAGGTCCATGCCGCCAGCCACTCGGCCGACGGCTGCAAGCCGACCGAATAGGCCTGGGGGTCCACCCCGCGATGGATCACCGTGATCTTGGCCGGATCGGTCTTGGGATAATGCCTGAGGATGTAATCGCGGACGCTTTCGGAAACCGCGATCACCGCCTCGCCGCGGGTCATCACCGCCGAATAGGCGTTGACCGAATAAAACCCGTGAACCGTGGTCACCAACCGCGGACGCTGCGCCGACGGGATCGATTTCCACGCCAGATAGGCCAACCACGCCGGAAGGCGCGAGCGCAAGTGGATGAGGTCCGGCCGCTCGCGCAGGAACAAGGCGCGCAGCTTCGGGATTTGCGCCAAGGACGCCAGGGCCTTGCGATGGACCGGCATGGCGACATGGCGCGATCCGGCTTGCTCCAAGGCCTCGACGAGTCGGCCGCCATTGGACACCACCAGCGACTCGTGGCCCTGCCGCACCAGATGCTCGGCCAGTTCGAGCGTGCCGCGCTCGACACCCCCGGCATTCAACTCGGGAAGGATTTGGATGACTTTCATGGCAGGAACTTGATGTCGACCGCCTGATGCCGGCAGGCCTTGGCCAGTGGTTTCGAGGCCCCCTGCGCGATGACCAGGTCGAGGGGCAGCTCGGCCGCCGCATCGACGCTGGCGAGAAATGCTTCAAGTGCCCGGCAGTCCTTGGCGTCCGCAGGCACGCGGTGGCAAGGGCTTGCCGCAGGGAAACCCGGAGGCATGGCCCGTCCCGGCTCGAGCGCAATCTCGAACACCGCATCCGGATGCCGCCACCCGGCCGGCAAGCACCACGCGTCGGCGACTCCCGCCATCCACACGAGGATGCGGCGCGGCTTGCCGCCGGCGGCTTCGGGCTCACCCAACAGGTCTTCAATCGATTCGTGATGCGGTCTGATTTTCACCCGCCAACGTTCCTGCAGCCAGAACACGTCCACCAGGCTGGCACGCATCGCGGTCTCAAGCGCCGCCATGCAGTGCCGGGTGCTGGTCGGCGTCTCCACCGGCATCAGCACCGCCTTCCATGCTCCCGGACGCTCGGTGATCAGGGAAAGCGCCAGCACTTCGGCCTTGGCGCGCCTCGCGAGCAGCGCGGGCAGCGGGCTTGAGCGCGTGCGCCTGCCAAAGAAAGGCACCCAATCGCCCTGCCGGCCCACCCGCTGGTCCGCCAGCACCCCGAGGATGCCGCCGTCGCGCAGGAAGCCGGTCGCCTGATGGAAAGGGTCGCGTTTGGAAAACATGCGGGTGCCATCGGATTGCCGGCGCGCAAGCACCCGCTCGTTGAGACGCTCGTTGTTGAGCGGGCGGAAAAACGCTCCGGTTTTCGATCCGGGCGGAAACAGGTGCACCAGGCGGCTCAACAGCTCCCAGTTGCCCATGTGCGCCAGCAGCAACACCACCCCGCGGCCTTCGCGCAGCGGCTTCTCCAACAACTCGAAATGCTCGAGCCGGATCACCTTGCCGAGCTGCTCGGGGGAGAGACTCGCGGTGTGGGCGGCGGAAATCAGGTTGCCTCCCGCGCGCCGCATCGCCGCCTTGGCCATCGCGCGGATCCCATCCATGTCCATCTCGCCGGCAAAGGCGATCCGCAGGTTGCGTTCGACCGCCCGGCGTCTTGCCGGCATCAGGTGCCAGGTCAGGCCACCAAGCCACTCGCCAATGCGGAAGATCCAGGGCCCGGGCAGGCAGGCGGCGATCCGCTCGATGACCGTGTGACTGAAGCATTCCAATTGCCACTGCAGGGAGCGGAACCGTTGTTGACCTTGACTCGCCATG
>CBFGOB010000065.1:0-10347 GCA_965650215.1 uncultured bacterium
GTCCCCCCACTGGAGGCCGGTAATGATGGTGTTCATGAAAATTCTACAATGTTGGTTATTTGTTAGATGTTATCCGTTATCGGGAGGTTCTTCCTTTCAACTGATAACCATTAACCTTTGACTTCGTCGATCAGACGCGCGAATTCGCTGAAGAAGTAGGAGGCGTCGTTCGGGCCGGGAGCGGCTTCGGGGTGGTATTGGACGCTGAAGACCGGATGGACCTTGTGGCGCATGCCTTCGACGGTGCCGTCGTTGAGGTTGATGTGGGTGACCTCGACGTCGTCAGGCAGTGAGGCGGGATCGACGGCGAAACCGTGGTTCTGGGAAGTGATCGAAACCTGCCCGCTGCGCAGGTCCTTGACCGGCTGGTTGCCGCCGCGGTGGCCGAACTTGAGCTTGAAGGTTTTGCCGCCGAAGGCGTGGGCGAGCAGTTGGTTGCCGAGGCAGATGCCGAAGATCGGTTTTTTGCCGATGAGCTGGCCGAGTTCGCGGTGGATGTCGTCGAGTGCCGCCGGGTCGCCGGGTCCGTTCGAGAGGAAGATGCCGTCGGGGTTCATGGCCAGCACTTCGGCGGCCGTGGTGCGGGCGCCAACGACCTGGACCTCGAATCCGGCCTGACGGAGCCGGCGCAGGATGTTGAACTTGATGCCGAAGTCGTAAGCGACGATGCGGAAGCGCACCGGCGGGAGTTCTTGGTAGTAGCCTTCCTTGCCGGCCATCGCGTTGGGCAGGGTCCACTCGCGGGATTCGCCGTCCCAGAGGTAGGGTTTGGGTGTCGAGACCTCCTTGACGTAGTCCATGCCCAGCATCGAGGGTGAATGCTTCGCGGCGGCGACCGCTTCCTCCGGGCTGAGTTCGGTGCTGACGCAGGCGCGCATCGCGCCGAGCGAGCGCAGGTGTTTGGTGAGGGCGCGGGTGTCGATGCCTTCGATGCCGAGGATTCCGTGTTGCGCGAGGTAGTCGGAAAGCGATTGGGTCGAGCGCCAGTTCGAGGGAGCCTCGCAGAGTTCGCCGATGACGAAGGCGCGGATGTGCGGGCCGGTGGATTCCGCGTCATCCGGATTGACGCCGTAATTGCCGATCTGCGGGTAGGTCATCGCGACGATCTGGCCTCGGTAGGAGGGATCGGTGATGACTTCCTGGTAACCGGTCATCGAGGTGTTGAAACAGATTTCCCCGGTGGTGGTTCCAGTGGCACCGAACGCGGTTCCTTCGAAACAGCGTCCGTCTTCGAGAGCGAGAATGGCTTGATTCGGCACGGCGGGCGGAACGCTAGGCAGCCAGCCTGAGCGTGGCAAGCGAATGCTTACTCCCGGGCCTTGCTATCGATCCAAATCGTCACCGGACCGTCGTTGGTGAGGCTGACCTGCATGTCGCCGCCGAAGACCCCGCGGGCCACCGGGCGGCCGGTTTCCCGCTCCATGGCGGCGCAGAAGGCTTCGTAGAGCGGTTCCGAGTGGACCGGCGCGGCGGCCCGCAGGAAGGACGGGCGGTTGCCCTTCTGGGTGGCGGCATGGAGGGTGAATTGGCTCACGACCAGGATTTCGCCGCCGGTTTCGAGCAGCGAGCGGTTCATTTTGCCCTCAAGGTCGGCAAAAATCCTCATTTTGGCGATTTTCGGGCACAACCAGTCGAGATCGGCGTGCTGGTCGTCCGTCTCGATGCCAAGAAGCACGAGGAGCCCGGGGCCGATGCGGGAGATCTCGTCGCCGCCGATGTGGACGGAGGCGTGGCTGACGCGTTGGAGGACGGCTCGCATCGGGTGAGGATCGGGGATTTTCGCTGGCTCGGCAAGGCGCGCGATCCGGGTTGTTCACAAATTGCTTACATCCAGTTCGCAACTTGCCGAGATTGACCGATCGAGTCCGGATTGGGCATGGTTGCCGCCGCTCATGGCCACGGACACCCCGACTTCGACCGCTCCCCGGAAAAGCAGCCCGACCCTTCAGGAAGGATCGTCGCTTGCGGACGACGTGACCCGCGCCCTGCCGCATGCCCTCGGCCCGGAAAAAAGCCTGCTGTCCTCGATGTTGCAGGACCCGCAGGAATGGATCGGCGTGGCGATCGAGGAAAAGCTCACCAAGGACCATTTTTACCTGCCGGCGCATTCGACGCTGTATGAATTCCTGATTTCGCTTTTCGAGTCCGGCACCGAGATCGAGCTGGTGTCGTTGGTCCAGCGCTTGCTCGACCGCGGCCTGCTCGACCGGGTCGGCGGGCCGTCGGCGTTGACCGACCTCTACACGTATGCGCCGAGTCCGGGGCATTTCCGTCATCACTTGCAGCACGTGAAGGACAAGTTCGTGCTGCGTTCGATCATCCAGAATTCGAATGAGGCGATTGCCCGTGCCTACGAGGCGCCGGATGAGGTGGCCGAGCTGCTTGACGGCGTCGAGGCGAAGATTCTCGCGATCCGCGAAGGGGCCGAAACCAACAAGGCCCCGACGATCAAGCAGTCGGTCGAGGATGTGCTCGACCAGTTCCAGGCCCTGCTTGCCGGGGAAAAACGGGCGCAGGGGATTTCGACCGGATTCGATCAGCTCGATCGCATGAGCAACGGCCTGAAGCCGGGCGAAATGTTCGTGGTCGCCGCGCGTCCGTCGATGGGCAAGACCTCGCTGATGATGAACATTGTCGAGCATGTCTGCCTGGCGGAGAACAAGTCGACGATGGTGTTTTCCTGTGAAATGAGCGCGTTCCAGCTGGTGCAGCGCCTGGTGTTTTCGCGCGCGAAGTTTGCGCTGAGCCAGTTGAGCCGCGGCTATTCGCCGAACAAGCATGATCTCCAGCGCATCCAGCGCGCGGCTCTGGAGATCACGGCGTCGAAGCTTTTCATCGACGACACGCCGGGGATATCGATCAACGAGTTGCGGGCCAAGGCGCGGCGCAAGAAGCGCGACGAGGACATCCAGTTCATCGCGATCGACTACCTGCAGCTGATGAAATCGCGGACGCGTCAGGCGGAAAATTCGCGTGAGCGCGAGATCGCGGAGATTTCCGCAGGGATCAAGGGTCTCGCCAAGGAGCTCAACCTTCCGATCCTGATCCTCGCGCAGCTCAACCGGGGGCCGGAAGGCCGGACCGGCAAGAGCCTCGGTGTGCCGCGGATGTCGGACTTGCGGGAATCCGGATCGATCGAGCAGGACGCAGACATGGTCGGCTTGCTTTACCGCTCGGCCTATTATGCCGAGGATGCCGAGGAAAAGGAGGCGGAGGCTGGCAAGGCCGAGTTGGTGCTTGCCAAGAACCGGAATGGTGAGACCGGACACATACCGCTGACCTTCGTTGCCGAGCTCATGCGTTTCGAAAGCGGTCCTCCGGCCCGCGAGGAGGAGCATTGAGGGTTCGAACCGCGGGTGCTGCATCCGGGGATTCAAGCTTGCCGAGATGTGGCCCGGCGGCCAGTGTCTGCGGCCATGGTTGCGAAATGTTCAAATTCCGGATTCGCCGTTGGGTTGTTCGTTCTGGCGATGTTCGTCGCTTCGCCCCTGGTCAACGCGCAGGAGGAGGCCAAGCCCGATGCGAAACCGGCGGAGCTGAGCATCGACCGGAAAATCGACGAGTTCTTCAAGCCGATCACGGCCGAGGTCAACAAGGTGGTGTTTTTCAAGCTGTATGAGAGCGGCGAAAAGAATGCGGCGGGAAAGCCTCTGCTGAGCATTCCGTTCATCCTGGTCTGGCTTGGTGGGGGAGCGGTGTTCCTGACGCTGTTTTTCCGTTTCATCAACCTGAGGTCCTTCATGCTCGCCCTGCGCACGGTGCGCGGAAAGTATTCGCGGGCCGATGACCCGGGTGAAATCACCCACTTCCAGGCCCTGGCTTCGGCGGTGTCGGGCACCGTCGGGTTGGGCAATATCGCGGGCGTGGCGATTGCGATCAACGCCGGCGGTCCGGGGGCCTGCTTCTGGATGCTGGTGCTCGGGCTTTTCGGCATGACCAGCAAGTTCGCCGAATGCACGCTCGGCGTGAAATACCGCCACATCGGCCACGACGGCAAGGTCCACGGCGGACCGATGGTCTATCTCACCCGCGGGCTTGCGGAGCGCGGGCTCGGTCCTTTGGGCAAGACGCTCGCGACCGTATTCGCCCTGCTCTGCATCGGCGGCTCCTTCGGCGGCGGCAACATGTTCCAGATCAACCAGGCGGCCTCGCAGTTCGTCAATGTCACCGGCGGCGACGGCAGCTTCATCGACAGCAACCGCTGGATCTTCGGCGCGGTCGTGGCGGTGATTGTGGGCCTGGTGATCATTGGTGGCATCACCCGCATTGCCAAGGTGACCGGCAAGTTGGTGCCCTTCATGACCTTGCTCTACGTGATCGGCTGCCTGGTGGTGTTCCTCGACCACTGGGACCGGATCGGTGAGACCTTCGCGCTGATCCTCGGTGGAGCCTTCAATGCCGAGGCCATGCGCGGCGGGGTGATCGGCGTGATGCTCATCGGCATCCAGCGCGCGGCTTTCTCCAACGAGGCCGGTGTCGGATCCGCGCCGATCGCGCATGCCGCAGCCAAGACCCGCTTTCCCGCCAGCGAGGGCGTGGTGGCCTTGCTGGAGCCCTTCATCGACACCGTGATCATCTGCACGATGACGGCGCTGGTGGTGATCTGCACCGGCGACTACCTCGACACCGGCAAGGATGGAATCACGATCACTTCCGAGTCGTTTGCGAGCGTGGTCCCCTGGTTCAAGTATGTGCTTTCCGTCGCGGTGATCCTGTTTGCGCTTTCGACGCTGATCACCTGGTCGTATTACGGCCTGCAGGCGTGGAAGTTCGTGTTTGGCAAATCGCATGCGGCAGACATCACCTACAAGGTCCTGTTCTGCGCGGTGGTCGTGGTGGGTGCGGCGATGGCGCCGGGCAATGTGGTCGATTTTTCAGACGCCTTCATGCTGGCCATGTGTTTCCCGAACCTGATCGGCGTCTATCTGCTGTTGCCGGTGGTCAAGCGCGAGTTCCGCTTGTTCCAATCGTTCGCACAGCGCGTGGACGGCGGGGAGTCGCTGGACAAGGCCGCGGCGCATGTGAAGTCGCTGGAGCATTGAAACCGTTTCCCGAAATGCTCCAAGTCGCGGGAATTTCCGGGGTCGCACGGAAGCCCGTCCCTGCCTAAAACGGCTCTTCGTCACTCCACGGGTCCTGGTTGCCGACCTTCCATTCCTCGACCAGCGGTGTGGGGAGTTCCTCAAGGAAGCGCGAGGGGCTGCAGAAGATGTCGCCGGTGTAGGATTTCGGGTTCATCATCGGGTAGCTCAGGTAGAGTTCGTCCTTGGCTCTTGTGAGGGCGACATAGAAAAGCCGCCGTTCCTCCTCGAGCAGGTCCGGATCGTCGGCGTCGAGGATGCGGCTGTTGGGGAATTGGCCGTTGACGAGCCAGATCAGGAACACGGCCTTCCACTCGAGGCCCTTGGCCTGGTGGATCGACGAAAGCGTGACCGTATCGCTTTCCTGATCCTTGGTCCGCGAGGCCTCGTCGGCAGGGGAGAGCCGGTCGTCGGTGGACGACATCAGGGAAAGCTGCTGGAGGAATTCGAGGATGTCGTTGAAGTTGCCCGCGTATTCCGAAAGCCGTTCGATGTCGGAGCGGCGGGAGTCCGCGTTGTCGAAGCTGGCGCGCAGGTAGTCGTCGTAAAGGCCTTCGAGGATCGAGAAGATCATCGACGAGGGGCTGGCGAAGCCTCCCTCGGGGGTGAGTTCATCGAGGGTGTAGCAGAGCTGTTCCCAGTGCTTGGCGGATTTCCTGGGGACCTTGAATCCCAACAAGATCTCCGACCAGGATTCCGGCGGGTTTTCTTGGCCGATGTGGCCGGATTTCTCCCATTCGTTCCAGAGTTTCGCGGCGGTGCCGGGTCCGCAGCCGGGCAGCAGGCTGACCATGCGCAGGAACGAGACTTCGTCGCGGCGGTTGACCACGAAGCGCATGAAGGCCGCGATGTCCTTGATGTGGGCCTGTTCGAAGAAGCGCAGTCCGCTGGTGATCGAGAACGGGATACCGAGGGTGGTGAGCTCCATCTGGATCTCCAAGCTTTGGAAGTGGGCGCGGTAGAGCACGGCCATTTCCGAGAACGGGATTCCGGTTTCGTGGAGTTCGAGGATCCGCTGGGCGACAAACGCCGCCTGGGTGTTCGGGTCGGGCAGCGGGACGAGCGCGGGTTTCACGCCGTGGGCCTCGCGCGACGAGCGCAGGTCCTTCTCGAAGCGTCCGCGGTTGACGCGGATCGCAGCGTTCGAGAGTTCGAGGATCTCGGGAACACTGCGGTAGTTGGTCTCGATCGTGTGGACCACTGAACCGGGATATTTTTCCGGAAACCCGAGGATGAGCGACATGTCCGCGCCGCGCCAGGAATAGATCGACTGGGCGTCGTCGCCGACGCACATCAGGCTGTTGCGCTCGCCCGCGAGCAGGTCGATCATGCGGCCCTGGACCCGGTTGGTGTCCTGGTATTCGTCGACGAGGATGTGCTTGAAGCGTTTTTGATAGAGCGCGAGCAGGTCGGAGCGCTCGTCGAAAAGCTGCACGGTCCGGACCAGCAGGTCATCGAAGTCCATCGAGTTGGTCGCCAGCTTTTTCGCGAGGTATCCGTTGCGGACCTTTTCGATGTCTTCGGACCACTCGTAGAAGTGGTCGTAGTGGTCGGCGATCGTTTCCTCGAGCGAGGATCCGGTGTTTTCGATCAGTGAGAACATCGATGCCAGCACGTCGGGTTTCGGGAAGCGGCGTTGCTTGGTGTCGATCTTGCAGTCGGCGATCACCGCCTTGAGCAGGGATTTCTGGTCGTCGCGGTCGAGGATCGAGAACGAGCGGGTGTAGCCGAGGTCCTCGGCATGGCGGCGCAGGATGCGGCTGCCGATCGAGTGGAAGGTGCCGGCCCAGAGGGCGGAGGTGTCGTGCGGCGCGAGTTCGCGGACGCGTCCGGTCATTTCGCGTGCGGCCTTGTTGGTGAAGGTCAGCAGCAGGATCTGGCGGGCGTCGACGCCGTGGTCGAGCAGCCAGGCGACGCGGTAGGTGAGGGTGCGGGTCTTGCCCGATCCTGCACCGGCGATGACCAGCGCGCGGCCGGGTGGCGACGACACGGCCGCGTATTGTTCCGGGTTGAGCGCGGCCGCGTAGTCGATGCCCGACGCATGGGTCGTGGCGGGTCGGTGGAGCTGGTAATCGCGCGCCATGGGGTGCTGGGAGTGAGGGGCAAAAGGCGAATCCTGAAAAGCGGAAAAGCGGTCCGAACCGCCACGGCCATATCAGGGCACCGCATTCCCCCGGCAGGGCGCTGGCTTGCCGCGCAGGCCCTGCCGTGAAGACGTGGAAAATCCCCATGATTTTTCAATCGCCAGGCGCCGGGCTGCGGGTGCAGCTTCCGCGCATGATTTGGGCATGGGTGATTTTCATCGGTTTCGTTTTCGTGATGCTGGCGCTCGACCTCGGGGTGTTTCATCGCAAGTCGCATGTTGTCGGGTTCAAGGAATCCCTGGGCTGGTCCGCGGTGTGGATCGGCCTTGGTCTGGCGTTTTCGGTTCTTGTCCATCAGGCCTACAGCCACCATTGGTTCGGCCTCGGGCTGCAGGTCGATCCGGTCGACGGACTGGTCAACACCGGTGGTCTTGCGGCGACGAAGTATCTCACCGGTTACGTCGTCGAGAAGTCCCTGAGCGTGGACAACATTTTCGTGATCGCGATGATCTTCGGTTCGCTGGCGGTGCCGCCGCGCTACCAGCACCGGGTGTTGTTCTGGGGGATTCTCGGTGCCCTGGTGATGCGGGGCCTCATGATCGGCGTGGGTGTGGCGCTGGTGCAGCACTTCCACTGGGTTCTCTATCTGTTCGGCGTGTTTCTCATCCTCACCGCGATCAAGATGCTGCTGATGAAGGAGAAGGAGGAGCATGTGGAGGAGAACATGCTGATCCGCTGGCTGCGCAAGAAGTATCCGATCACGAAGCACTACCATGGCCAATACTTCATGGTGCGCGCGGGCAGCAAGGCCTCGCACGAGGCATCCGAGCCGGGAGCCCCGGTGCTGGAGGATCCGGTCGTGGCGGCCGCGCCTGCCGGCAAGTGGCTGCTCACCCCGCTGGCGGTGGCGTTGGTGCTGGTGGAGGTGACCGATGTGATTTTTGCGGTCGACTCGATTCCCGCGATCTTTTCGATCACGGCAGATCCCTTCCTCGTGTTCACCAGCAACGTGTTTGCCATCCTCGGCCTGAGGTCGCTTTATTTCGCGCTCGCGGGGATGATCGCGAAATTCGCCTATCTCAAGCCCGCTCTGTCGCTGATCCTGCTGGTCGTCGGCGTGAAAATGCTCACCGCCAAGTGGCTGAAGCTGTGGTTGGGGGATTCCTTCAACCTGATCATCCTCGGCCTGATCCTCGGGATTCTGCTGACCGGGGTCTTGACTTCGCTGCTGCTGGCGAAGCGCGACGAGAAGGCGTAGAGTCGACTGAGAATTGGTGTGGCCATCTGAAACCGCCGCCACGATTCCGCGAACATGGCTACGGTCTAACTTAAAACGCATCAAGCGTCAGGAAGTTACGGCGCAGCCGTCGCCTTCCAGACCGTTCCGGCGCCACAGAGGTCGCCGAGGGCGCAGCCGACGGACTTGAACAGTGTGACCTGGTCCTCGCTCTGACGGCCAACAACCGTGCCGCGGCAGAGCTCCGAGAGTTCGCCGGCGACCTGATCCAGCGAGAATGCGCCTTCGCTGACGGGGACGAGGATTTCTCCGGCTTCCTTGAAGCAGTTGACGCGGGTGTCGACGAACACGCGCGAGCGGGTGACCATGCGGGTGTCGCATTCGCGTTTCGTCGCGTGGTGGTTGCCGAGGAAGTCGGTGTGGGTGCCGGGGCGGATCCAGTCGCCGTGGATGAGGATTTCGGTGCTGCCGGTGGCGCAGACGATCACATCGGCGCGTCCGCAGGCGGCTTCGAGGTCGGTGGCGACGTTGAAGGTGAGGTGGGGCAGTTCCTTGTGCATCGATTCGACCAGCGCCGCGGCTTTGGCCGGGTTGCGGCCCCAGATTTCGACCTGGGTGAGCGGGCGGATGCTGGCGTGGGCGCGGATCAGGTAGGAAGCGAGCTTGCCGGTGCCGACCAGCAGCAGGTGCGAGGCGTTTTCGCGCGAGAGGTAGCGCGAGGCCAATGCCGAGACGCCGGCGGTGCGCCAGCAGGTGACGCTGACCCCGTCTACCAGGGCCAATGGCGTGCCGACCTTGCGGTTGAAGAGCAGGATCTGCGAGTAGAGCGTCTGGTTGGGCGCGGTGTTTTCGGGGAAATAGGTGAAGGCTTTCAGAGCGATCATCTCCTCGTTCCATGAGGGCAGCATCGCGAAGGCGTCGTGGTGGCCGGAATCCGGATCGAGCAACATCACCTGCCGTGGTGGCATCACGTAATTCGAGGCGAAGGTCTCGCGGAGCGAGTCCATGAAGTCCGGATACTTGAGTTTGGAGTGAACTTGTGCGGCGGTGATGATGTCCATGGGGTGAGGTGCTTGGTTGAAATGTCAGCGTGCGTCGTGGAATTCATTCACGACCCACCGGGTTTTGTTGCGCTGGCCTTTCTCGGAGGCGACGCCCTTGCGTTGCCTTAAGGGGCCATGCGCGCATGCCCACTGTCCACCGGACGGTGGATCTGGCAAGAATGGAGTGGCCGGGAGAAGCTCAGGCCTTGCCCACACGCACGGCGCAAGCCTTGTAGTTCGGTTGGCGCGAGTGGGGGTCGAAGGACGGGTGGGTGAGGCGGTTGACCTCCGGATAGTGCATCGGCAGGAACACCTGCCCGCGTTGGACGGTGGGGGCCGGGTAGGCGCGGGCGAGGATTTCGCCGCGGCGGGAACCGATCAGGACGGCATCATGTGCCGCGATGCCGAGGTCGGCGGCATCGTCGGGGTGGAGCTCGATGTAGGGTTCCTTCGGGCTGAGTTTGCCGAGGATGTCGGATTTTGCCGTGCGCGACTGCGTGTGCCACTGGCTGCTGCTGCCGCGGCCGGTGAGAAGCGTGAACGGGAAATCGCAGTCGGCGGGTTCGGGCGGCGGCGCGACGGGTGAGAACAGCAGACGTGCCTTGCCATTGGCGGTGTGGAATCGGCCGTCTTCAAACAAGCGGCGCTCGCGTGGAATGGACCCCGGAGATCCGTGCCCGGAAATGGCCGCAGGCCACGGCCATTGGATGCCGCCCTGCGCATCGAGCTGTGCGTAGCCGTCGATGCCGGTGATGTCGCAGGGGCGGTCCTTGGTCAGGTTGCGCAGGATGCGGAAGGCCGCTTCGGGATCGGTCCATCGGGCGAACATTGCGCCACAGCCCCAGGCCTCGGCGATGAGCCGGAAGATGCGGAAGTCCGAGAGTGCGAGCCCCGGTGCCTTG
>CBFGOB010000066.1:0-10338 GCA_965650215.1 uncultured bacterium
CGGTCGGCATTTTCCAACATGATCTTGCCAACCCGGAACAAGGCCTCGGGAGCAAGGCTGTGGTTCGGCTGGTCGTTGACCAACTGGCGGAAGGCAGCCACCGACTCGGAATACTTCTTGCGGGCGAGATAGGCTTCGCCGATCGAAAACTGCGCCTTCGCGGCCAGCGCCGACTTCGGTGCGTGATCACGGACCTTGCCGAGCATCTCAACGGTTTTCTCAATCGAAATCTTGCCCTTGATCCCCAGGAAGCTGGTGCCGATCGCACCGCGTGCCACGGCGTGGGCGATCTCGGAGGCGCGGTTCAGCGACGCCTTGTAATGGGGGCTGTTGGGGAAGCTCTCCAGCAGCTTGTCATAGGCCTTGAATGCCTCTTCCGTCTCACCCGCCTGATCGAGCAGCTGGGCCTCGCGGTAACGCGCTTCGGCCGCCGAATTGGCGAAGGGGTAATCGGTGGCGGTCTCACGGTAAAGTTTGATCGCCTTCTCGGACTTGCCCGCCTTGTCCGCCGCACGCGCCTCGGCAAAGACCTTTTCCCCCTCGACGACAATCGTCTGGGTGTTGCCCATCAGCACCGGAACCGGATCGCTCGACCCGCAGGACACCAGAACCACCGGCAAGGCCAGCGAACCCATCAACACAGAAAACCGTTTCAACATGGGACACACCATAGGAGCCGAATGATCGGGGGAAAGCCGAAAATACCGGCCAGCATGTTTCGATTGCTCACTTGCCAAGTTCGACCGCCTTGTCGGTGGCCGCGCCTACAGCCTCGATCAGGGCAGCGCGGAATCCCTTGCGCTCCAAGGCCGCCAGGCCGGCAATCGTCGTTCCACCGGGCGAAGTCACCATGTCCTTGAGCACCGCCGGGTGCTCGCCGGTCTCCAAAACCATCGCCGCAGCCCCATACACGGTCTGCGCCGCAAGCCGGATCGCATCCGCACGCGGCAAACCCTGCTTCAGGCCGCCGTCGGCCAAAGCCTCAATCATGAGATACACGTAGGCCGGACCACTGCCGGAAAGCCCGGTCACCGCATCCATCAGGCGTTCAGGAACCTGCACCGCAATGCCGACCGACCCCAACAGATGCGCCGCAATCCGCGCATCCTCAGGTGTCGCGGCAGAACCCAGGCAATATGCCGCGGCCCCCTTGCCCACCAGCGCCGGCGTATTGGGCATGGCCCGGATCACCCGCACCGAGGCCCCGGCCTGCTCCTCGAGCTGCTTGAGCGTCACGCCTGCGGCAATCGAGATCGCCAGAAACGGTTTCCCCTGATTGACCTTCACCAAGGCAGCCAAGGCGGCCCGCAGATCATGGGGCTTGGTACACAGCAGCACCACATCGCAACCCGCCAATCCCGCCAGATCCTCAACCACCGCCGCACCGGTCGAACGGGCGAAGTGATCGCGGGCCGCCGCCACCACATCGGTGCCGAGCACCTCCGCCGCCCGCACCGCTCCCGAGCGGATCGCGCCTTCCACCAGTGCCGTGCCCATCTTGCCGCAGCCGATAATTCCCAATTTCATGCGCACAGGCTATACGCCTGCCGGCCGTCGAGGCCAGCGTCATTTTTCTGGAGCCTTGTGCGCAAGACGATCATGGTGCGCGCCATGAAATCGTTTCCACGCGCGGCCATCCTGCTGCTCATCACTTGGCTGCCAGCCGTGGCGGAGGAGCCTGCGACTCTCGAAGTGCCCACAGTCGACCAAGCCGTTCCGGAAGCGCTCCGGGGATTGCGCCCCCCGGACCCTACTCCCTTCCCCGCCGGCATCACCATGGCCGTCAGCGCCAAGGACGAAGCCACCCAGCAACACGTGCTTCAGGGGCTCAACCACCTTCACGGCGGATGGGAATTCGAGGCCAGCCGGCATTTCGCCGCCGCCATGCAAATGGATCCGGACTGCCTGCTCGCCCATTGGGGGATGGTGATGTTCCTGCTCGATTCCTCACCGGAAACGAAAGCCACCCGCAAGGCCGCCATCGTCCGCATGGCCGCACTGGTCACAAGCGGCCAGGGAACGGAACTCGAGCAAGGCTATGCCAAGGCACTGCTCACCTACCTTGGCGAAGGTTCGAATTCCGGCGCCGCCGCCTTCCGCAAGGTCGCCGACCGCTTCCCCAACGAACTCCAGGCCGCGGTGTTTGCCGCACTCTTCAGCCGCGGCGGCTATGACATCAACGGCAGCGCGACGCCGGATCAAATCCGCTCGGAAAAGGAACTCCTCGCCCTGATGCTCAAATTCCCCGAGAGCACCATCCCGGTCAACGCCCTGCTGGTCATCCGCGCCGAAGCCCCGAACGTCAGCGAATCGCTCGAACTCGCCCGCAAGCTCAGCCGCATGCAACCGGGATACCAACCCGCATTCCATGTGCTCGGCCACTACGAATGGCGCAATGGCAACCACAGCCGCGCCGCCGCCGCCTTCGGCAAGGCATCGACCCTCTATCAGAAATGGATGAGGCAGAACCGGGTCGGCACCGCCGACTGCCCGGAATGGGCGAAGGCCGAGTGCTACCGGGTGGTGGCCCTGCTGTCGATGGGCGACTATGAAACCGCCTACGCCGCCGCACGCCAGGTTGCCGCCACTCCGCTGCCAAAGGACCGGCCCGCATCCCCCGGCACCCGTTTCCTGCTCTGGGATGGCAAAACCTTGCCGGCGCGGATCCTGCTCCACCGCGGCCTCGACAGCGACGCCGCCCGCGCCTCGCTCACGCTGCCCAGCCATGCGGAAATCGAACCCTATGCCAAAAGCTCCAAGGCATTCTGGTGGATCGACGGCCTGAGGGTCGCGCTCGAAGGCCAGCGGCTCGCCGCCGAAGGCAAACGCGATGAGGCTCGACAGATGGCCGCGGTCCTCGAAAACCACATCGACAACCTCGAAAGCAACCGCAGCGCGGCCTGGGTCGGCGGCGAGGGCTCCCAGTGCCTGCGCGCCCTCCGCGGCCTCAGGGTCCTGCTGGGCGACCTCCGCGGCCGCATCGCCCTGGCCGGTCCGAAGGACCTGCAAGGCACCGCCTACAACTGGTACGCCTCCGCGGTCGACCACCAACGCCACGAAACCATGCTCTACCCGCCGATGATCCTCACCCCGATGGCGGCCCGCATGGGGAACTACTTCATGATGACCCAGCAGCCGCTCCGGGCGGTCGAATCGTTCCGCGCCGCACTCGCCACCATCCCGCGCGACATCCACTCGCTCAACGGCCTGCGCTCCGCCCTGCTCGCCGCCGGCCAAGCGAAGGAGGCCGAAGCCGTCGAGGCCGAAATCAAGGTCATGCAATCCGAACAACCGTGAATCCCAACTTGGCACTTGGAATGCCCCGACACTTTCCCGAACCTGCCGCCATGTCGCACCGCCACATCGACGTCCGCTACGTTGCCAATCTCGCCCGCCTCGAACTCTCGGATGAGGAGGTCGCCACCTTCCAACCCCAACTCGATGCCATCCTCGACCATGTCGAGGCACTGACCCGCATCGACGTCAGCGGCATCGAGCCGACCGCCCACCCGGCACCGGTCTTCGACCGCATGCGCGACGACATCCCGCACGAAAGCCTCCCGGCAGAAGCGGTGCTGCAAAACGCTCCCGACCAGGCCCAAGGCCAAATCCGCGTCCCCAAAGTCGTCGCCGACGCCTGATTCCCCCACCGACCCCCTTTCCCGCCTCCATGATCGCCTCCCTTCGCCAGCAACTCCAGTCCGGTGAAACCACACCCGCCCGACTGATCGAACAGCTCGCCGCCGACATCGCCAGCCGCGACCGGCAAACCGGTGCCTACCTCAGCTACGATCTCGACGCGGCACTCACCGACGCCGCAGGTGCCGACCTCTCCCAACCGCTCGGCGGCATCCCAATTGCCATCAAGGACAACCTCAACGTCCTCGGCCAACCCTGCACCTGCGGATCGAAATTCCTCTCCGGGCATTACACCTCGCCCTACGACGCCACCGTCATCCAAAAACTCCGCGCCGCCGGCGCCATCCCCTTCGGCAGACTCAACCTCGACGAGTTCGCGATGGGATCGGCCACCGAAAATTCCGCCCTCCAACGCACCCGCAACCCTCGCGACCCGGAGCGCATTCCGGGCGGTTCCTCCGGCGGATCCGCCGCTGCCGTCGCCGACCGCACGGCCATCGCCGCCCTCGGCTCGGACACCGGCGGGTCGATCCGCCAACCGGCCTCGCACTGCGGCGTGGTCGGCCTCAAACCCTCCTACGGCCGGGTCTCGCGCTACGGACTCGTGGCCTTCGCGTCCTCGCTCGACCAAATCGGACCGCTCACCCACACGGTCGAGGATGCCGCCCTGCTGCTCCAGACGATCGCCGGCTACGACCCGAAGGACTCGACCTGCCTCGACGTGCCGGTCCCCGACTACCTCACCAAGCTCCACGGCGGCGTCCAAGGCATGAAGCTCGGGATTCCGAAGGAATACTTCGGCGAGGGCATCGACCCCGGCGTGCGACGCAATGTCGAAGCCGCCATCCAGAAACTCGCCGCCCAAGGCGCGGACATCGTCGAGATCTCGCTGCCCCACACCGAGCACGCGGTCGCCACCTACTACGTCATCGCCCCAGCCGAAGCCTCGTCCAACCTCTCGCGCTTCGACGGGATCCGCTACGGCCGCCGCGCCGAGAACGCCAAAGACATCCTCGATGTCTATCACCGATCCCGCGAACAGGGATTCGGCCCCGAAGTCAAACGCCGCATCATCCTCGGTACCTACGTGCTGTCATCGGGATACTACGACGCCTACTACGGCCGTGCCCAGAAAGTCCGCACCCTCATCCGCCGCGACTTCGAACAGGCCTTCGAAACCGTCGATGCCATCGTCTCACCGGTCGCCCCCACGCCAGCACGCCGGATCGGCGCCTTTGCCGATGATCCGCTCCACGAATACCTCTCGGACATCTTCACGATCTCGGCCAACCTCGCCGGCATCCCGGGCATCTCGGTGCCCTGCGGCAGCACCGACTTCGACGGCGGCACCAACCTGCCGGTCGGACTCCAGATCCTCGGCCCCCACCTCGGCGAAGCCAAAATCCTCCAAATCGCCCAAGCCGTGGAGTCAGCCCGCTGAGCCCAGCCTCAGTCGTCGAGCATCCACTCGTGGCGGGTGCCTTTCAGCGCGGCTTTCACCTCCTTGAAGTTCTCAACCATCGCCTCATAGGGAAAGGGATTGGTGCGCTTGAGCCTGATCTCGGGATGCTCGTCCTCCACGCCGATGAATCCGCAGATCCTTCGGTATCCGACCCTCGGGTCGTGCTGGATGTCATCCTCGTAAGTGAGGAACAGACTTCCGGCCGGCAAACAACGCTTCATTTCCTCGTAGGATTGGTCGATGTGATCGAACAACTCGATCAGTGAATTCTTGCGCCTGCGACCAAGCGGTGCCTTGACATTCACCTTCACCATTTCCGGCGTCTCCGGTTTATCGGAATGCCAGTAACCCTTCTTCACGCCGACCTTCAGCGAAATGAAACGCCTGAGGTGGTTCCTGCGGTGCATGCCGATGAAATGCGTCACGCCGTGGGCCTTGAGGCGGCCGATGCAATCCTCAAGTTCCATGTTCAAGCACTGCTCTGACAAATGCTGATAGGACAAATACTTGATCTCAAAACCATGCACCTCCTTCGAGCAGCGGCTTTCGCTTTCCCTCAACACCACTTCGAGCAGGTTTTTCGGATGCGTCGAGGGATCGGTCTGCATGTAGGGCATGTAGATCTCGCTGCCCCAATACACCTTCGAATGGGCATGCAGCATGTTGCCCAGCACCGTGCTGCCGCAGCGGGCGGAATGCAGCATGGCAACGTTCTTCTGGATCGTAGGAAAATCAGAGCTCATCGGAAAAACAGGAATGACGTCCGGGGACGCGCGGCGATTCCATACCGGCCGCCCTGCGGAAAAACAAACCTTATTCCCCACACCTCACTTTGCCAGCCCCAGCGGGTTCGAAATCCAACCGGCAAACAGCAGGCTGCGGCTTTCGCGGTGGACGATCAGAAACGCAAAGAGCCGGTCGGCATGAAACTCCACCTTCTGCGGCGGGAAGGACGCGCTGCAACCAATCGAGAACTGCATCGCCGAACTCGCCGCGGCCGCCTCGGAACCCTGCTCATTGACCTCAATCCACGCATCGTGCCGCACCCCGCTGAGGTAGATCCGCTCGGCTTCGGGATTCTTGAAAATCATCCGGTCGAAATCCGCCTTGCGGGAATCAAAAGCTTCCCTCACCCCCATGCCGGCCAACATCGCATCGGCCGCCACCCGGCTGCCGAGCTCGAATTTCGGAAACCACACATCGACATCCATCGGCCTCGCACGCCGCGTGAGATCCATCAGCCTCTCCAAACTCATGCGCCGCATCATTTCGTCCACCCCCATGACCTCGGCCGGCATGACCACATGCATCGCATACTCACTCCCGATGTAGGGCAGCTCGAGCCACTTGAAGCCATCGTTCTCCGCATAAGCCAGCAAGGAACGCTGGCTCATCATCGGCACCTCGATGCGGCGCTGCGCACTCAGATGGAAAGGCCGCTTGCGGGTCTCGCCGGCATCAAACCGGCTCCCCCAGTCGGCCTTGAAATACACGGCATTCACCGTCAGCAAGGCCGGCTCGTCGATCACCCCGGGTCGGCTGCGCGAGGCGAAATCCGCGGGTGTGACGCATTCCCTGATCCGCCCTTTCGTCATCTTGCCCACCCAGGCATTGATCCTGCGGCTCGCCGCATCCGCATCGCCGAAATCAATTGCCTCCGGCTTCAACCCAAAGGCCTTGCCGACCGCTTTCAGGTAATCCGGCCTGAATTTCGCAAATCGCCCGTCATGCCACAGACCGTTGGCCATCCGCATCTGCGAACCCCTGCGGTTGCCCGAACGCTGCAGGTCCTTGCGCAACTTGCCGAGATCCTCGAGCAGGACCCGGTCATCCTCCGGAAAATGCAGCACCTTCGCCAACTCGCTGCGGGTCCTGCCGCCACTCGCGACGTAACTCATCGCCAGGCCATGGTAGATGCTCTGCGGCGAGCAAATCAGATTCTCCGGCACGCGCCCGCCACGCGCCTGATGCTTCAGCATCTCGATCGTAAACGCATTGATCCGCTGGCTGGCCTCCGGAATCCGGGCATCCATTTCCTCGACCGTGCCCACCCCCGTCACCATCATCACCGCCGCGGCAAGTGCGAGCCCCCGGAGCGACAGCGACCACGCACGGCCCGTCACGTGGCGGAGTTTCAAACGACAGGCGGCAGGAAGCGGCGGAAATTTCATGGAATCGATCGGAAAAGCGCCGCATCGGGCCGATTCCAGCCGATCTTCAACGGGCATGCCTCAAATTCAATTCCCAATTCCTCCGCGGCGGCTATTCGGCTTGCCCCGGAGGGGCGGCTTCGCTACGGCATCCCCCGGTCACCCGCGACCCGCCCCAGGCCGGAACCGGTCGACCGCCAACCAACCCGCCTCCAGACATGCCCATCACACGTGCCCTCCTCTCGGTTTCGGACAAGACCGGCCTCGCCGATTTCGCCAAAGACCTTCACGACCAAGGCGTCGAACTCCTTTCGACCGGCGGCACCGCCAAGGCCCTGCGCGACGCCGGACTGCCCGTGATCGATGTCTCCGAATACACCGGCGCTCCGGAACTCTTCGACGGCCGCGTGAAAACCCTCCACCCGAAGGTCCACGGCGGACTCCTCCACCGCCGCGACGACAAGGAACACCTCCAGCAGGCGAAAACCAACGACATCCCGCCAATCGATCTGGTGGTCGTCAACCTCTACCCCTTCGAGGAAACCGTCGCCAAACCCGACGTCACCCTCGAGGAAGCGATTGAAAACATCGACATCGGCGGCCCCTCGATGCTGCGCAGCGCGGCCAAGAACCACTCGCACGTGACGGTGGTCGTCGATCCCGCAGACTACCCGAAAGTCATCGCCGAGATGAAGGAAAACCACGGCGACACCACCAAGGGCTTCCGCGAACAGCTCGCGGTGAAAGTCTTCCTCCGCACCTCGCAATATGATGCGGCCATCACCAACTACCTCGGCCAGTGCCGCAGCGGCACCGGCTGCAACTTCACCCTCAGCCTCCCGCTCGAGCAGGAACTGCGCTACGGCGACAACCCCCACCAGAAGTGCTCGCTCTACGGGCACTTCGGCAAGTGCTTCACCCAACTCCAGGGCAAGGAGCTCAGCTACACCAACATCCTCGACATCGAGGCCGCCGCCGACATCATCCTCGACTTCGTGCGCCCGACGGTCGCCATCCTCAAGCACACCAACCCCTGCGGCGTGGGTCAGGACGATGAAGACCTCCGCATCGCCTGGCAGAAAGCCTACGAAACCGACCGCCAGGCCCCCTTCGGCGGAGTCATCGTCTGCAACCGGCCGCTCACCGTCGAGCTTGCCCGCGTGATCTCGGAAATCTTCACCGACGTCATCATCGCCCCGGAATTCGAATCCGACGCCCGCGCGCTGCTGCAGAAGAAGAAAAACCTGCGGCTGATCAAGATGAACAACGCTTACCTCACCGAGAAGAAGTCGGCGGTCATCCGGTCCTGCCCGGGCGGCATCCTCGTCATGGACCGCGACCACACCGCCCTCGGACTCGACAACCTCGAAAGCAAGGTCGTCACCAAACGTCCGCCGACGGAAGAGGAAATGCGCGCGATGCGCTTCGCCTGGCGGATCGTCAAGCACGTCAAATCGAATGCCATCGTCTACGCCAAGACCGACCGCACCCTCGGCATCGGCGCCGGACAAATGAGCCGCGTCGATTCCTCGCGGATCGCCGTGTGGAAGGCCAAGGAAGCCGGACTCGACCTCAAGGGCAGCGTGATCGCCTCGGATGCCATGTTCCCCTTCGCCGACGGCCTGCAATCGGCGATCGACGCCGGTGCCACCGCCTGCATCCAGCCCGGGGGATCGATCCGCGACGAGGAAGTCATCGCCGCCGCCGACGCCGCCGGCATGGCCATGATCTTCACCGGCCACCGCCACTTCAGGCATTGATCCCCTACTGTAGCAACTGTATTTGACGCTTTTTGATTTTAGGCGGCGCAAGTTGCCATGAGGGGCTTCCTCCGACGAGTTGTTTGACCCATTCTCGGAAGCCCCTCATCCGGCTTTAAAGAGGGTGATTTATAGAACTCCTTGAGCATGGCATTGAGGATGACGAGCAGTTTTCGGGCAACGGCCACGATGGCCACTTTGGCGGGTTTTCCCTTTTCGCGGAGGGATCGGTAAAAGGGTTTGAGGGTTGGATGGTGCCTGATGGCGCTGACGGCAGCGAGGTAGAGGGCTCTTTTGATCCTTGGCCTTCCTCCTCGGATCATGCGTTTTCCCGAATGGGCTCCACTGTCGTTGGAGCAGGGAGCGAGCCCGGCGAGGGCCGCGGCTTGGCGACGGCTGAGGTGCCCGAGTTCTGGCATTTCCGCAAGGAGGACGGCACAGGTTGCGGGGCCGATTCCTTTGGCTTGGCCGAGAACCTGGGCAGTGTCAGCCAGTTCATTGGAGCTTTGGATCGACTCGGCGATCTGGGCCTCGATACGCTCAAGTGAGTTGGAAGCGCTTTTTGCCTGAGCGCGGGCAAAGCGCCGTGCCTGAGGGCATTGCTGGTGCTCGATGAGGTTGTTCCAGCGGCGGATCTCAGCCACCAGGGTGTCACGGATGTTGACGAGCTTACGCAACATCACCTGCTGGGGCGATAGAGGGATGCTCACACCGGGCTGCATGGCGCGTCCGTAGGCGCTAAGCAAGGCGGCATCGACAGGGTCGGTCTTGGCGAGGGTTCCGCTGGCCTTGGCGAATTGCTTGACGCGCAACGGATTGATGACCGCGGCAGGGACGGCCATGGCATGGAGTTGCTCATGGAGGGCTCTGTGATAGGAGCCGGTAGCCTCCATGACTACCATGACGCAATCAGGCAGCAGCCTGATGAGCTCGGATCGGCCCTGCTTGGTGTTGGGGAGTTTGTGGCTACGGCCTTGCAGGTCGACCTGCAGGGTGTGCTTTGCCACGTCGACTCCGACGTGGACAATTTGGGATGTTTGTTCGATGGTTTTCATGTCTCTCGTGTCTCAGGCTTGTGATTCGGGCGCGCCGCAAGGCGTCCCATGCAACTGTTCGAGCCGAAAGGCGGAGATAACCGCAACGGAGCAAGCTACAGTCGGGATCTCAGGCCCCTGCGGCGGTCACGCTCTCGTTACGGCGCCCCTCCAGGGCGGCCGCCCTGGAGGGGCAAATCTCCACAAAACCCAGCACAGCTAACTCAGCTGGATCTTGCCGGACACAGATTACCATACTTTCCAATACACAAGCGGCGGTCTATGACCGTCGC
>CBFGOB010000067.1:0-10311 GCA_965650215.1 uncultured bacterium
GTATTGGTCGAGCATGGCGACGGCAGACTGGGGGTTGTCGACGGCCAGGGCATTGACGACACCGCGCAGGGCGTTGCTGCGTGTTTCGCCGGCAGGCATGGACGCGAACGACTGGATTGCCTCATCCGCATTCGTGCGCGCCCAGACGCGGTAGACGTCATCCATCCGGCGCTGGCTGGCTTCACCGGGATTTTCCATCAGCCAGGCAGCGGTGCCGGAGGGATCGATCGTGGCGAGCTGTTCGGCGGAGCGCAGCATCGCGCCGTTGCGCAGCGAGTCGTCGGCGAGATTGGCGATCCATTCCCGGGTCGCTTCCGCGCCCTGGGAGAGCACATGGGGCATCATTGCGTCGAGGGCCTCGCCGCGTTCGACGCTTTTCGGCATGCTGGTGAGCAGTTGTTGCGCGCGTTCCGGATCGGTGGCGGCCAGCGCACGGATGATGCCGGCGTAGTATGGGTTCGCCTCGTCGCCTTCATGTTTCGATTCCGCCCAGCGGATGGCGGATTCGGGATCGTTGATCGCCCAGCTGGTGAGGATCGTGTTGGTGGCGAAGCCGCTCCGGGTGTTTTTCTCCGCGTAGGCAAGTGCGGCCACCGGGTCCGCCTTCGCCCATGCGGCCAGCAGTTGGGAGTATTCCCCCATGCGGCTTTCGGTGATGCCGAGGCTGCGGAAGTGGGCGACGGCCGACTCGAAATCGCCAATGCCGAGCCGGTTGATGTGGTCGAGAAGCAATCGGCCTCGTTCGAGCGGGTCCTCGCTGCGCATGATCGTGCTCAGGCGCTCCAGGGGATCCGGGCGTTCGGGCGTTCGCAGGATGCGTGTTTGCTCGCGGCGCTTGGCATAACGGGATGGCGATGCGCCGTCGGCATTCGCGACTTCGGATTCATGGATGCCGCTGCCGTACTTTTGGTTGTGGTCGGTTCCGGAAGAGTTTCCGGAATGGGCGGGGGAAGAGACCCGGCCGGCGATGAAGCCGGCGGTGCCGATCAGGATGGCTGCGGCAACGGTGGTGAGAGTGGCGGGTTTCATGCGAAGGGTCAGCGGTGAGTCATGGGCAACCGACATCCGGGGCGACTGTCTGCTCTGATCGCAATATCCACGGCCGTCTCGGTTCTGCAAAGGAAAAGGATGGGGGGAAGCATTCCTGAAGCTAATCTCCGCGTGCCGGGCGCGTCCACACGAGACGTCACGAGACTGCCGGGAGGTGATCCGATTGCGGAATGATGCGCTTCAATTGCCATTGGACTCTTCCTGCTTGTTTGCGGCATCGCGCGGTTTTACGCGCGTCGGATGCATCAAGCCCCTGCCACGCCGGTCACTGAAACCAAGATTGTCATGTCCGATCCGACCGCCCTGGGGGTGTTCGGGCTTTCGATGGTCACCTTCGTCGCCGCCTCCCAGAAGATGGGTTGGACCACCGGCGTGACTTACGTGATTCCCTGGGCCTTGTTTCTCGGGTCGCTGGCACAAATCTGGGCGTCGACGATCGATTTCCGCAAAAACAACTACTTCGGTGCCATTGTCCTTGGGGCTTACGGGTTGTTCTGGGTTGCGGTCGGCATGCACTGGGCGATCAGCCTCGGGTGGTTCGGCAAGATCGACGCGGCTGCGGATCCGCGCCAGCTTGCGTTCGCCTGCATCGGCTACACGATTTTTTCCGTGTTCATCATGATCGCCGCCTTCGAGGCCAACAAGGTCTTCGCGGCGATTCTGGTGCTCATCAATGTCCTGTTGCCATCGCTCGCATTGAGCATCCTGTCCAAGGGCACGCCGCTCGGTGAAACCAGCCACCATCTGGCCGCTTGGTCGGAGTTGTTGATTTCCCTGTTGGGATTTTACGCGGCGGGGGCGGTGTTTCTCAACAGCTACTTCGGCCGCACGTTGCTGCCACTTGGCAAGCCGATGGGTTGGATCCGCAAGGGGCCGGCACCGAAGCTGGAGGCGTGAGCAGGCCCCGGCGACTCATTCCTCAACCGGTTCCCAGAATACCCAGAACGGGCGGCCGGCGGATTCGGCGATCGTGCGCAGCTCGGTCAGGCGCGCGGCCAGCGCCGCGTCTTTCGAGCTGAGGTGAGGAGGGACTTCGATGGCGACCGCCTTGTCATCGGTGTGTTCCGGAACCCAGGCGGTGCGGGCCTTGACTTCGGCATACGCGACCAAGCGTCCCTTATCGTAAAACTGGCCGCGTTCATCGATACGGAAATTCATGCGCGAGCACAGGTCCTTTTTCCGTTCGGCCGTCCATTTGCCGAAGGGGGTGGGCGGAGCGTCGAGGACGATCGCCACAGTGCCGTTTTTGAACCAGATGCCGTAGTGGTCGTTGCCGTCTTCGCTCGCGCCGATGCCACAGGCGCAGTCGTTGTAGGTGCAGGGCACGATGGAATTGATCCGCTTGGGCACGGCAGGGTTGATCGCCCTCAGCTGTTTCCATTGCTCTCGGGTAAAGGTCAGCGTGCCTGCGACCGTCAATTCCTCCACCTGGTCGTCGTTGGCGGTGATCAGCTGGTGGGGAACCGTGCAACGGGTGCGGTCGTCGTTGACCGGGATGCCGTCGGCGAGGGCTGAGCCGTGGATGAGTGTGGGGATCAACAGGAGCGCGGGGAATTTCATGGCCAATCCGTGATTGCCTATCATTTGCTGCGGGAAATTCAATGTTTCCTGGGGCGCCATGTGCCTGATGGTGGTGCCTGGCACCGGGGGGATGGCGTGCGGGTGGTGGATCCCTGCCGCTGTGCCTTGCAATTTTCCGGTTCCGGGGCATTTTCCGCGCATGTGGATTCGCGTGATGGTCATCTGGTTTGCCGCGCTGCTCGGGGTTTCGGCCTTCGAGCTGCCACTGAAGTCGACCCAGTGCGTGTTGGGAATCACGGAGGACTGGAACAGCTCGCATGCCACGCTCGCGCTCTATCAGCGTTCCGGAAGCGGCTGGCGGCAAGTAGGCGGCACCTGGAAGGCTCGCCTCGGCAAGAATGGTTCGGCCTGGGGGCTCGGGCTGCATGCGCCGCCGAAGGGCGTGAAGCTCAAGCAGGAGGGGGATCTGCGTGCGCCTGTCGGCGTGTTCGGGATTGGCGGGGTCTGGGGGTATGACCGCTCGATCAGGAAGCACCCGTCGATGCCTTACCGTCAAGTGACCCCGCGTGACCTGTGGGTTGAGGATCCGGAGTCAAGGTGGTACAACCGGCATCTCGTGCTCGATCATGATCCCAGGACCGCTTGGGAGAAGAAACAGCAGATGAAGCAGGATGATCCGGCGCATGCGCTCAAACTGTTCATCGCGCACAATGCAGCGCCGAAGGTCGTCAAGGGTTCGGGATCCTCGATCTTTTTCCACATCTGGCGTGATGGCGGCGGGCGTCCGAGCGCAGGTTGCACGACGATGGATGAGGGCAGGCTGCGATGGTTGATCTCCAACATCGATCCATCCGCACGCCCGGTCTACGTCCTGCTGCCGCGTTCTGAATACGAAAAGCGCAGGAAGGCCTGGGGGCTGCCGTAGGGGAATGCTCCTCGAGAAAGTCGGAGCAACCGGCTATCTTGCGACGGTCATCGATTGAGTGGTGATGTCACTCCGACCCAGATGGGCTTTGTCATCATGATGAACTCGCAATGGCTCGCCTTCCTTTTCCGCTACATTCCTTTTCACCCAATCTCCAATTTCGAATGTCCATTCCTCACACTTCCCCGTCGGGGTAGAGTTCGTGGGACTTGATCGCTTCGACAGCGACGGCGGCCGCAGTGCCGAATATCGTCTCGACGCTGGCGGTGCGCGGGATCTGGGCGGCGGGACGTGCGAGACCCTTGATCAGCTGGCCGTAGTTCTGTGCGCCGGCGACATGCTGGAGCAGCTTGAGGGAAATGTGGGCGGCATCGAGGTTCGGGAACACCAGCACGTCGGCCGACTTGCGGAGGTCAGCGGAAGGGATCTTGATTTCCGCGGCGCTCGGATCGACCGCCACGTCCGCCTGCAGTTCGCCGTCGATGTCGAATTCCAGGAAGTGCTTGCGCGATTCGGCGTTCGCGAGCGAGGCCGCTGCGGCCATCCGGAGCGCGTCGGAGGTGCGGGCGCTGCCCTTGGTCGAGTGGCTGAGCATCGAGATCACCGGTTTGCGCCCTAGCAGGTGCTGGGCGAGTTTTCCGGTTTCTATCGCGATCGCTGCCAGTTCCTCAACCGTCGGATTCGGGATGAGTCCGCTGTCGGCGAGGAAGAGCATGTGGGATCCACCGAGGTTCTTGAGGTGGTCGCCCATCAGGATCGTGACCCCGAACATTTTCGGCACGCTGGGCAGCGGCTTGATCATCTGGATCAGCGCGCGGAAGAAGGATGCGGGCAGCGCCTGGTTGCCGCCGACGACGGCGTCGGCCTGGCCGTATTGGACCATCATGGCACCGAAGTAGTGGGGTCGGGCAACCAGGTCCTCGGGATTGCCCAACTGCATCGAGCGGTAGCGGTCCATGTTGACGATCCGCTGGCAGAACAAGTTGAAGTCCGAGGCCTTCGGCGGGTTGATGACATGGATGAAGGTCATCGGAATCCCGTGCTGCCGGGCGATGTCGCGGATACGGTCCCGATCCCCGAGCAGGATGGGGGCCACCACCTCTTCCTTGACCAGCCGTGCGGCGGCTTCGATGACGCGGGCGTCTTCGCCTTCGGTGAACACGACGCGTTTCGGATGGCGGCGGAGCTGATCGAGCAGATGGGTGACGACGTTTCGGCGGGTCTGCTGGGCTGGATCGGAGTCAGGCATTGGCGCGGTTGCTTGCAACGTAACGCGACTTTAGTATGTATTGTTTCGTCGGTGCAACCTGATTCCGACTTCGCCAATGCCTGCCAACTATCACACGCACACGCCGTTTTGCCGCCATGCCGAGGGCGAGCCCGAAGCTTATATTGATGCGGCGATTGCCGCGGGGCTCAGCGAATACGGTGTTTCCGACCATGCGCCACAGCAGCCCGAGCCTTATGATGACTGGCGGATGTTGGAGGCGGAATTGCCCGCCTATTTCGACTGGATCGGGCGGGCCCGGGCCCATGCGGCCGGAAGGATTCCGGTGCGTGCGGGGCTCGAGTGCGATTGGCTCGAAGGTTGTGGCGGGTGGATCGAGTCGCTTGCCTCCCGTTACCCGTGGGACTATCTGATTGGATCGGTGCACTATCTCGGGACCTGGGATTTCGACAATCCGAAGTGGCTGGGCAGCGTCTGGAAGGATGTCGACATCGATGATGTCTGGGCCCGTTATTGGGCGACCTATGCGCGGATGGCCGACAGCGGGCTGTTCGACATTCTCGGGCATCCGGACCTGATCAAGAAATTCGGTCATGTGCCCAAAGGGGATCTCGCCCGTTTTTACGAGCCGGCGATCGATGCGATTGCGGCGTCCGGTTGTGCGATCGAGATCAATACCGCCGGTTGGAGCAAGCCGTGCGGGGAAGCCTATCCGTCCTTGGCCTTTTTGGAGCTGGCCTGCTCGGCGGGGATTCCCTTGGTGATCTCCACCGACGCCCACAGTCCAGCGGAGGTTGGTCGCGATTACGCGCGCGGCATCGCCCTGGCGAAGGAGGCGGGATATGCCGAGACCCAGCTGTTCGAGCAGCGCCGCCGGCGTGCGGAGGCGTTGGGTTAGGGAAGCTTAGGCAGCTCTTTCTTCGTGAATGGAGCGGCGAACCAAGGCGAGCCATTGCGAGCTTGTCATGATGGCGAAGCCCATTCGGGTTGGAGCGGCATCGCCACTCAATCCATGACTGTCGGACTTTAGCCCGACGCAGGAGAGCCCCGCCGCAGGCGGGATCCCCATTTTCAATGCGGTGCCGCATGAACGGCAATCACCGACGGTCACAGACCGCCGCTGCATTGAGCTCTTCCGCCGTTGCTTTCAGTGATGGAGAGACAAGTTCGTGGAGGTGCTGCCAGACAGGGCTGCGCAATTTGGCGATAAGCCCTATGGGCGTGCCTGCGGCAGGCTGAGGATGAACTCCGCGCCGCGTCCGGAGCCGTTGCAGCGCAGGTCGCCGCCCTGGGCTTTGGCGAGGCGTCGCGACAGCGCGAGTCCGAGGCCGACCCCCGGCTGGCTTTCGGCCGCCTCGTGCGCCGACTTGTGGAAGGGATGGAAGATCCGGTGGCGTTCTGCCGGCGGGATGCCCGGGCCGTGGTCGGTGACGGTGATTTCGACAAAGCGGCCGTTTGGCCGAACCTCCACCTTGACCCGTGGCGGATCGCTTTTGGCGGCGTATTTGGCCGCATTGTCGATGAGGTTGAAGAGGATGTGTTCGACGGCGGCGGTGTCGGCGCGGACGCGGAGGCCGGAGGCGCGGCCGATTTCGAGATCGAGTCCTGCGCTGGCGAGGCGGGTTTCAAGGCGTTCGCGATTGGCTTCAAGGAGGGATCCGGCTTCCAGATCGCGGACCTGGGAGCGTGCGTTGCCACGTTCGATGCGCGAGAACGCGAGCACATTTTCGACCAGGTGTGAGAGCCGGTCGGCCTCGCGGCTGAGGACGCGCAGGTAGTTGGCGCGTTTTTCCTCCTTCACCGCCCCCCGCTCGAGCATGTCCGAGTAGAGCTTGAAGGTTGTGAGGGGGGTGCGCAGTTCGTGGGTGACGGCCGAGACAAATGAGGCGCGGCGTTCGGAGAGCTGCATCACTCCCCGAACCAGTGTGGCGATGGCGACGAGTGCGCAGATCACGGCCGCCCATCCGACCAGCAGCGGTTTGCTGATTCCTTCGACGGCAGGTGTTGGTGCCTGCGTGCGTTCCAGGCGGAAGGGAAATGAGACCAGCGCCAGCGGGTCGTTTGACCCGGTGTTGCAGGGCAGCAGGCGGGCATCGGGAAGGAGATCGGGGATTTCCGCCAGCAGCCGTTGGCGGAGTGCGTCGGCGTCCAGCCACAGGCCCTGGAAGACCCGGCTGTTCGAAACCTTGAGCTGGCGCAGCAGCAGCAATTCGTCATCGATCCACACCGGCCGCATGTTGCCGATTTCCGAGATGCCGCCGTCGTTGGAGAAGGGATCAGGGGCGGGCGGCACGCCTACGGGATCCGGAAGTGTCCGCTGTTGGGTCCTTTGCTCGTTGACTGACGCATTGGCCGGATTCGAGAGCAGCTCCTGGGTTTGAATCACCTTGGCGCGCTGGGCTTTTTCCAAACGGTTCGAGCTGATCTGGTAGTCGTCGCTGTAGCGTGGATTGCCGGCTTTGGCGCTTTCCTTCACTTGCGGTGCCGCTTCCTGTTTGAGTTCGTTGGCGTCCCGTTGGAGATTGTCCCATGCCGCATCGTTGTCCATGGCGATGCAACTGAGCAGCGCCGAGATATCGCCGTTTTTCGCGAGAAGGCGGCGCAGGGACTCGAGCGAATGCGGCGACCTGCCGGCTTCCGGCGATTCGAGCATGCCGCTCCGGGCCTCGAAGTGCAGTTTGACCCAAGGGTCCGGCTTCGTCGGCAGCGATGCGCTCGGGTTGCCGGGCTTGTAGTCGGCAGGCGGGCGTTGGTTTTCCTGCAGGAGGATGGCGGCGCCCGCGGCGTCCATGCGCCAGAGCGCGAGGCGGGTCTGTTCCTCAAGGGTCGCCCGGGCTTCGGCACGGGTGCGTTCCTGCTGGGTGGCGCGGACGTTGCGGGTGAGCACGGCCATGGCACCGATCACCAGCACCGCGCAGCCGGCGAGGACGCTCCAGATCAACCATGAGCGGGAGGGTTTCATGCGTTGCCTCCGATGAGCAATTGATAGCCCTTGCCACGCACGGTCAACAGCATCCTCTGCTCCTTGTCGCGGAGCTTGGCGCGCAAGTGCATGATGTGCATGTCGATGGTGCGCGTTTCGGTATGGTTGGGGTCGAGTCCCCAGAGGTTGCGCAGGATTTCCTCGCGTGACACCAGGCGCCCGCAGGTGTCGATGAGGTAGCGCAGCAGTTGGCCTTCCTTGTCCGAGAGTGCCTCGCGGTGGCCGTCGTCAAAGCGGATTTCCGCCATGCGGAAATCGACGCTGCCTCCGGGGATCGGTCGCACATCGGCGGGGGCGGCGCGTTCGTGGCTGCGGCGCAGGACGGCGTCGACACGGGCGAGCAGCTCCTTCATGCTGAAGGGTTTCACCACGTAGTCGTCGGCCCCGTTCACCAGTCCCCGCACGCGGTCGTTCTCCTCGCCGCGTGCCGAGAGGATGATCACGGCCTGGCCCGGGCGTTGTTTCTTGAGCGCTTTGAGGATGTCGAATCCCGACGGCCCCGGCATCACCAGGTCGAGCAAGAGGAGCCGGTAATTCGCCTTGAGGGCCATCTCCATCCCGGCATGGCCGTCGGCCGCCTCGATGACCTCATAGCCGGCGTATTCGAGCACATCAACAATCCCGCCGCGGATGGCGGGATCGTCTTCGACGACGAGGATCGTGTTGGGGCTCATCGGGTGATGTGGCATTCAATCGGTTTCCGCAGCGGGTGGCAATCCGCCGATTCATTTCTTGAATTCGTAGCCGAGTTTTTCGGCCTGGCTGCGGGTCGCATCGACCAGGACGCGATCGAGCGTCAGGGTGCCCTGGTCGCCCAGCTTTTTCATTTCGCTGGCGACATGGGCCTCGCGCGCGGCGTTGAGCTTGCGGATTTCCTCCTGGAGAGCGGCACGTTTCCGCGCGGCCTCATCGACCCTGGCCTGGAGTTGTTCCGCGCTCAAGTCGCGGAGATCGGGCGGCAGTGCGTTTTTGTCGAGCTTGGCGAGGTCGACCTGCTTTTCCTTCGTCGCATCGACCAGGTCCCAAGCGGCATTGCTGTAGTTGGCGCTGGATTTGCAGATCGCACGTTGCAGGTGTGAGCCGGCGGCTTCGTTGGCCACGGCGTCATGATCGGCCTTTTGCTGTTTGGCGAAGCCTTCCTGGCGGAAGGATCCGTAGCCGATGTAGGTCTCGTTCAATTTGATGCCGAGTTCGCTGATGCGTTTGTCCTGCGGGGCGTCGATGTGTTGAACCTTGCTGTCCTGGTCGATGACCATGAATTTTCCGCCACCGAGTTCGGCGCCGTCGTTCCAAGAGCCGTTCACGCCTTCCGCGCGGGATCCGCAGTGGATGGTGTTGATGATGATGTTGCGTTCGCGGGCCTGGCGGCAGACCGACATCGGTTCGACCGAGCCCTGGGTGAAGGGTTCGTTGCCGGCGATGAAGACGGCCTTGTAAGTGCGCGGATTTTTGTCCCAGGTGAGGTCTCCGAGCGCGCGTTCGATGACGGCGCCGCAGTATTCGTCACCACCATTGGTGCTGAGGGCGAAGAGTTGCTTGCTGATTTCATCGAGGTCGCGGGTGAGTGGTTGGACCTGGCGGATGTAGCCGCTGCCAACAGCAATGTTGTTGTTGCCGTATTCGAAGAGAGCAACTTCGACGTAGGGTGCGACTCCATCGCGTTTGGCGTCGATGAAGGTGTTGACGACTTTCCAGAGTTGGGTTTTCGCCTGAACGATCAGGCCGTCCATGCTGTTGGACGTATCCAGCAGCAGGGCGATCTGGACCTTGTTCGGGTTGGCTGGCGGGTCGGTGGGCGGTGTGGCCTTCGGGCTTTTCGCGGCCAGTGGCTGGGCGAGGATGGAGATGCATCCAAGGATGGCGGGTAGTGAGGTTTTCATGACACTCCCTTGATATCGCGGGTGCTCGTGACCGTCTGTAAAGGCAGGGTAAATTCGTCATTCGGGGCTGGAAGCGCTCAATGGAGGACTTTAGTCCGCCCCGGAGCACCAAGGGATCCTAGGGTCATTTTGACAAAATGACCGTGTGGGTGGATTCCTCTGCACCAAGCAGACGCTCGTTTTGTCAAAACCACCCTACTCTCAAGGATTGCTGATTCCCCATCAGGTGGATCGCATGGCGGCTGAAAGCCGCCAATCCTGACAATGGCGCTTGGAAAGCGCCACTCCGATTGGGTGCCGGAGTCGCTGCCGGAGGCAGCCATATTGGGGGGCTGGCGATTTCAAACCGCACTTCAGCCTTCGCCCACTGGGTCTCACCAACCGGTGATCAGCATCAGGATCGGCTGGGGCCAGATGCCAAAGACGAGGGCAGCGGTGGTCAGGACGGCGACGCAGCACTTGCTGATCAGCGGCAGTTCGACAGGAGCGAGGGTTCCGGCGTCGCTCCACCACATCGCGCGGATGGTTTTGAAGTAGTAGTAGAACCCTGCGCCGGCTGCGATGAAGCCGATGCCGACGGCCAGCCAGAGCTTGGCGTCGACGGCGAGCGAGAAGGCGAAGAATTTGCCGACGAAGCCCGAGGTGAGTGGCACGCCCGCGAGGGCTGCGAGCAGGAGGGTCATGGCGAGTGCCAGACGTGGGTTCGTTTTGCCGAGGCCGTTGA
>CBFGOB010000068.1:0-10199 GCA_965650215.1 uncultured bacterium
CGATCGAGGGCTCGAGGTGACCGCGGTGGGTCGAGTAGGTGTCCGCGATCCAGGCCATCACCTGCTCGTTGGTGCCGACGTCGGGGGCCATCACGTCGATGTTCGGCCCGATGAAGGGGATCATCTCCATCGTGAAGCGGCGCGTGAGCCGTTCCAGTTCGGCGTGGGACATCGACGACGGGTCGCAGGCGATGCCGCCCTTGCCGCCGCCGAAGGGGAGATCCATCAGCGCGCATTTCCAGGTCATCCAGACGGCGAGAGCGGTGATTTCGCCGAGGTTCACACCCGGGTGGTAACGCAGGCCGCCCTTGACCGGTCCGCGGGTGAGGTGGTGTTGCACGCGGTGGCCGAAGAATACTTCGGTGCGGCCGTCGTCGCGGCGGATCGGCACCGTGACGGTGATCAGCCGTTTCGGCCACTTGCAGCGTTCGCGCAGGTCGTCGGAGAGGTTCAGGAAATCGGCGACCTGGTCGAATTGTTCGGCTGCCATCGCGAACACCGGGTCCTGGAGCAGGGATTCACGCATGATGGCCAATCTACACCCGTTCCGCCTCCTGAGGGAGGCGAAAAAGGCCCGATTTGCGGTTCAGCGCCCCGCATCCCAGGCCACGACCTTTTTCGCGACGTTCTGACCGCAGAGCACCACCATCGGCATGCCGCCGCCGGGGTTCACCGATCCGCCGACGAAGAACAGGTTCGGGTATTTCGTGCTCTGCTTCGGGGCCTTGAAGGCGAGGTTCTTGAAGCGGTCGCTGACCACACCGTAGATCGAGCCCTTGTTCGAATGGTATTGTTCGCGGATGTCGAGAGGCGTCCAGAAGTGCTCGAAGACGACGTGCTTGCGCAGGTCGGTGAGGCCCATGCGTTCGAGCTTGTCGAGCACGCGTTCCTTGAGGGCATGGTAGTCGTCGCGGGTGAGCGGCTTCTTGTCGTCGATGTAGGGGATGTGGGGCAGGATCTTGAGGCAGTCGCAGCCGGCGGGGGCGACCGTCGGGTCGGTGCGCGAGGCGGCGACCAGATAGATCGTCGGGTCGGGCGGCAGCTGGTGTTTGCGGAAGACCGTGTGGAAGTGTTTCTTCTGGTGGTCCGAGTAGAAGAAGTTGTGGTGGGCGAGCTGTTCGTATTTCCGGTCGAGGCCGAGTTCGATCACCAGTCCCGAGCAGGACGGCTCGAATTTCTCGAGGCTTTTCATGAAGTCGTCGTCCTCCGCCAGCAGTTTTTCGTAGGCCGGGATGACCTCCATGTTCGAGACGATGATGTCGGCCGGGTGGAATTCGCCGTTGGCGACCAGGCCGGTGACGCGCGCGCCGTCCTTGCGCACTTCGGTGACCTCGCTGTGGAGGTGGACGCTGATCCCGAGCTCGTCCATCAGCCGCTGCAGGCCGAGCGCGATGTGATAGAGTCCGCCGTCGACATACCAGAGGTCGTAGCGGTACTGGATCGTCGGCATGCAGTTCATGAAGGCCGGCGAGTGGTAGGCCGAGGAGCCGACGTACTTGATGAAGTAGTCGAAGATGTCGCGCATGTAGCGGGTTTTGAGGAAGCGGGCGACGCCGCCGTGCATGCTGCGGAACAGGTCGAACTTGAGGAATTTGCCAAGGCCGTAGAACTTGCGGAAATCGGCGGCGGTATCGAGGCCCTGCTCGAAGTAGCCTTCGTTGGTGAGGTCGTAGAGGTCGGCCGAATACTTGAGGAAGCGCCGGACGTTTTCCGGGTCTTCGCCGACCTTGCGCGCTTCTTCGGCCATTTTTTCCGGCTCCGGGTGGAGGTCGACGACCGTGCCGTCCTCGAAGAAGTTCCGCCAGTGGGGGCGCAGCGGACGGATCGGGATGTAGTCGCTCATCTTTTTGCCCGAGCGTTCGAAGAGGCGTTCAAAGAGATGGGGGAGGGTGAGGATCGAGGGGCCGAGGTCGAAGCTGTAGCCCTGGGCCTTGAGGACGTTGAGCTTGCCGCCGATCTTGTCGTTTTTCTCGTGGATGCTCACCTCGTAGCCTTCCTGGCGGAGGGAGATGGCGGCGGAGAGGCCGCCGAGGCCGGAGCCGATGACAATGACTTTTTTGGGGGACATGGGGATGGATCAGCGGGTTTGGAGTGCTTCGAGACCGGCGCGGGCGATCGAATGGTTCGGCCGTGCGCGCAGCGTCTTGCGGAAGTAATCCTCCGCTTCTGCGGGCCTGTGGAGCAAGGCGAAGGTCTGGCCGATGAAAGCGAGGCAGGCATCCTTGCCCCAGCGCGGATCGGTGGGGGCGGGCTTCTGTTTTTCCTCCGCTTCGAACAAGGCCTCGGCGAGCAGCAGGGATTTGAGGGCTTCGATCCGGTCGGCGTCGTTGCCGGCGGTGTGGAGCAGTCCGGCACCCAGCAGGTATTGGACGCGCGGGTTCTTGGCGCCGTGGAGCAGGGCCTGCTTGTGGTGTTTCTGCACCGTGACCCCGAAGCGGATCGCACGCAGGAAGCTGCTATTGATTCTCATGCCGTAGAGGGTGCCGAGGATCGCATGGGCCTCGGCATGTTGAGGATCGATCCCGACCGCGGCCTCAAGGGCGTCGATCGCCTTCTGCATGTGCTCCGCGCTGTCCTTCGCCTTGGCTTCGTCCGTCGTTTGTTTTTGCAGTTGCAGCATGCGGTGGAAGTGGGCGGTGCCCAGCCAGTAGTGGCAGCGGGCCGATTCCGGATGGCGGGTGGCCAGCTGCTGGAATGCGCCGATCGCGGACTCGAAGCCCTTCGGGTCCCAAGTGCGGCAGGTATCGTGGAATCCCGCCACGGCCTTGGCGAGCCCGCCGTCCGGTGACGTGCTTGCGTGAAGCAGGACCAGGCTGCCCAGCCAAGCGCATGCGAGTTTTCCAATCATTCCTTGAATTAAGCCTTAAACCATCGAACTTGGCCTGCAACCGGAATCTGGCATGAATGCATCCCTCGATCGCCAACGCTCGTTTTTCCGGGCCGGACACACGCTGCCACTGGCGGCGCGGCGCGAATGCCTTGAGCGCCTGCATGCGGGCATTGTGGATCGCGAGGGCTTATTGCTCGAGGCGCTGCGTGCCGACCTCGGCAAATCCCCGCAGGAAGCCTATGCGTCCGAGATTGCTTATGTGCTGGGGGAAATCCGCTTCGCGCAGCGCCATCTGGCGTCCTGGACGAAAGCCCGGGCCGTGCGCACACCGTGGTCGACCTGGCCTGCGCGCTCGATGGTGCATCCCGAGCCCTACGGCCATGGCCTGATCCTCGGGCCTTGGAACTATCCGTTTCAACTGCTGCTCGTGCCCCTGGTGGCGGCGATCGCGGCGGGCAATGTGGTGCTGCTCAAGCCGTCCGAATTCGCGCCCGCGACTTCCAGGGCGGTGGCGCAGCTGATTGAGGGCTGCTTGGATCCGGCGTGGGTCACGGTGGCCGAGGGCGGGGTGGAGGTCGCGAAGCGCCTGCTGGAGATGAAATTCGACAAGATCTTCTTCACCGGCGGCACGGCAACCGGTCGGCAGGTGATGGCGGCGGCGGCGAAGACCCTGACGCCGGTGACCCTCGAACTCGGCGGCAAGTGCCCCTGTCTGGTGATGGCCGACGCTCCGCTTGAAGTCGCGGCGCGGCGGATCCTGTGGGGCAAGTTCATGAATGCGGGCCAGACCTGCGTCGCGCCCGACCATGTGTGGGTCGAGCGATCGGCGGCCCAGCCGCTCATCGAGGCGATGAAGCGCGAGCTCGTGGCATTCTACGGCAGCGACCCGCAGCGCAGCCCGGATTACGGACGCATCGTCAATGCGCGCCATGTCGAGCGCCTGCAGCGTCTGATGAAGGATGGCGAGATCGTGGCCGGCGGCACGGTCGACGTCGCCGACCGTTACGTGGCGCCGACGCTGATGACCGGGGTGCCGATGGATGCGCCGGTGATGCAGGAGGAAATTTTCGGCCCGATCCTGCCGGTGCTCGGGTTCGATTCACTGGACACGTTGCTCGATCAGCTGCGGGACCAGCCGGTGCCCTTGGCCGTCTATCTGTTCACCGGCGACCGGTCGCTGCGCGAGCGCGTCATCCGGCAGACCCGTTCCGGTGGCGTCTGTGTGAATGACACCGTCAGCCAACTGCTCAACCGTCACCTGCCCTTTGGCGGTCTGGGGGACAGCGGCATGGGGTCCAGCCATGGCAAGGCCGGTTTCGACGACTTCAGCCACCGGCGTCCGGTGATGACGCGCGGCACCGGCATCGATCCCGGTTTCCGTTATCCGCCGATGGCTTTGGCCCTTGGCCAGCTCAGGCGGGTCCTGCGCTTTTTCGGCGAAGGCTGACAGGAAGCAAGGCGGGGATCATCGCTGGGGTCCCGCCTTGCCCTGCCTGTGGTTTGCGCCTGCCGTGGATCAGGCCTGCCTGAGGGTGCCTTTTCCTAACAGTTTGTCATAGTCGGCTGCCGAGCCGCCGTCCATGCAGCACTGGATGATCTCGCGCCCGAGCGGCTGGAGTTCGTGGTTCTGGAACTGCGACAGCTCGCGGTGGAAGAACTCGGTGAGCATGCGCGCGCCGAGGTCATAGGCCTCTTCGCCGACCTCGGGTTGCTTGTCGACGTGGAAGAAGCGGCCGCCGATCTGGCGGGATTCGACCATGATGCCGTCCGGGCTCCAGCCCAGCAAGGGGCAGCGTGCGGCGAGCACCTGGTGGGTGCCGAATTTCGCGCCGTTGCGGCGGGCGAGGTATTCGCGGGTGATCCATTGCGGCATGAAGCTGACCTCCCAGGCGCCGATGTGCTGGTTGGGGATGAGCACGTATTCGACTTCGGGCGTGGCGACGATCTGATCGAGGATCAGGTTCGCCTGGTCGACGCGGCGGCCGGTGGCGAAAGGCCAGTAGGATCCCACGCCTTCCGAAGACATGCCGCCGGTGTCGACGATGCTCGGGTTGGCGTGGCCGCGCGGGGCGACCAGTCGCCAGAGCCAGGCAAGCGCGGGCGGCAGCACATGGAACATGCCCATGATGCCGTAGGACGGGTTTTCCTTCGTGCATGGAGGGCAGCGGACCCCGAAGCTGCGGATGTCGACCTCGACCGGACCGGAGATCACATTGGGGATCGATTCGCGCGGCACGATGACCCGCGGGTTCGGGCAGGGCGAGCCGGGTTTGTCCTCGATGTGTTCCCAGATCAGCGCGGTGCTGCCGGGCTGGGCGTCGATGTTGAGGAAGAGCAGGTTGCGGTCCGGTTGGGTGCAGAGGGCTTCCAGATGCGGGTCGACGCCGTAGCGGTCGATGTGGTTGACGCGCAGGAACCATGCGTCCTCGGCATCCATGAGGCAGAGTTTGCCGTTGCCGCGGTCGAGCGAGGGGTGGCAGATCGCCATGTCGTCGGTGACCGGCTTGAGTTCGCATGATTGCGGCAGCGAGATTGTGCGGCGGGTGCCGGTGACCAGGTTTTCGCCGAGCAGCAACGAGCCGTCGGCCAAGCGGTGGACCTGCTCGAGCATTTCGCTCTTGCCACCACCGGATGCGCCTTCGTGGGAAATCACCGTCGTGCTTTCGTAGGGTGTGACCACCTTGACCGTCGAGCAATGCATGGTGATCCACTTTTCCTGTTCGCCCAGCGTGAGCAGGACGCCGTAGATGCCTTTCTTCGCGCTCGGGCCCGGATAGAGGTTGTAGCTGAAGAGTTCGTGCATGCCGGTGAGGCGGTTGTGCACGACCACCTGCTTGCCGGCGAAGTGGGTGTGGCGGAAGGGTGGCATCACGTAGATCACCGCCTTCGGGTTGAATCCGGCGGGAACTTCGCCGGGTGGCAGCATGCCTTGCAGCAGGGCGAGGCCAAGGGCGAAGAATCCGGCGTTGTCGGGGGCGATCACGATCGCATCCGTGCCCTTGCCGGCGATGCCGGCCTGGAAGGGAAAGACCGCGAGCGGTTGTTGCGCGAGCCATGCGAGTGATTCCTCGCGCAGCGGGTCGAAGGCCTGGCCGTAGCGTTCCTTGAAGGTCGGCTTGTCGGTCGGCAGCGAATCGCCGATGACCATGCAGTCGGCATCGCGGCGTCTCATGTAGGGCTCGAGGTAGTTGGCGGCGATGCCGTTCTTCACCTTGCAGACCCTGGCTTCCACGACGGGGCCTTTTCCGGGAACCTCGTAGCTGACCTCATGCCAGCCCTTGTCGTCGGCATCGCGCAAGGCAAGTTTTTCCAGATCCTCCAGCGAGTCCGGGACGGTGATTGAGGGAGCTTGGGCCAGCAGGCGCTCAACGGTTTCCGGCAAGGGAAAAGGGAGCTTCGGATGGCTGAAGGTCGGGGCGGGACATGCGGTGATCATGGGATGGGATTGGGGTTGGATTGCGGCAGCATCATCGCAGGCAGCTACGATCGCGCCTCTCCTGTCCTTGCGAAATTCGCGCATTTATTGACATCAATAGAAGCAAAGTCTAGGATCCCGGGCATGCCGGATCTTGCGCGCGATGCCCTGCTCCACCAGTTGCATGCCAGTGGCATGTTGGAGCGTTTGGTGGCGGACGCGCGTTTGTTGTTTCGCAAGCGTTTGAGTTTTGTGCCGCGGACCCATGGGGCCTCCGGCGGCGAGGGCATCCAGCAGGTCCTGAGGGTGGGTGCCATTGAATTGGGGATGTTGGTGTTGCCCGCCTGTGCGGAGCCCGAGCGTCACCATGCCTTTGCGCGCTGGCTTGAGATGGCCGGCCGCGATCTGGGGGAGCGCTTGTTGGCCCTGAGGCCGTCGCAGGAGAAAGCGATGCCGCAGGCGGTGGCGCAGGCCACCAGCCTGATCCGCGAGCGTTTCGGTGAGGCCTTGAGCCTTGCGGAGCTGGCGCGCAAGGTCGGCCTGAGCCGCGAGGGGCTATCGAGGTTGTTTCACGGCAGCCTTGGGATCACGTTTTCGAGTTACCTCAACGAGATCCGCCTTGAAGAAGCGCGGCGTTTGCTGGCGGGTACTTCGCAGGCGGTGGCGGACATCGCGCACTGCTGCGGGTTCCAGACGCTTTCCCAGTTCAACCGCCGCTTCAAGGCCGCGACCGGCTTGAGTCCCAGCCAGTTCCGCAAGCAGGCGGGCGGCAGGCATTAGCACATTTGAAGCAAACCTTCGATCAACGCTGGAAGTCCTGGCCGAGGTTTTCGATGCGGAACACCACCGGCCGGCTGTTGATGCAGTCGAGGGTTTCGATTTCCCGGAGGGCTTCCTGCAGTTTGCCGAAGCGGCAGGTGTGGAGCAGGAAGATCACATCGACAAAGGCCTCGTCGGGATTGTCCGGATTGACCGGCGAGTGGGTGCCGGAGATGCCGATTTCGTGGTTGGCGAGGATGCGGGCGATTTCGGCGATCACGCCGGGGCGGTCGGTGACGTCGAAGCGGATGTAGTAGGCGGTTGAGGTCTCGCTGATCGGGCGGACCGTGCCGTGGCTGCGGTAAGGGATGAAGCCGCGGTGGTCCTGGTCGTTGAGGGCGCGCGCGGCTTCCACGAGATCGGCGACCACCGACGAGGCGGTCGGATCCTGACCGGCGCCGCGGCCGTAGAACAGCGCTTCGCCGGCGGCATCGCCATGGAGGGCGACGGCATTGAAGACGCCGTGCACCGAGGCGAGGATATGGCTTTTGGCAATGAAGGACGGCTGGACGCGGAGTTCGATCGAGTGGTCCGCGTGTTGGCGGATGACGGCCAGGAGTTTCACCACGTAGCCGAGGTTTTTGGCGAAGTGGATGTCGGTCGGGCGGACCTGCTCGATGCCCGAGACGTGGATCGACTTCGGGTCGATGGTGAAGCCGTAGGCGAGGGTGGCGAGCAGCAGTGCCTTGTGCGCGGCGTCCCAGCCGTTCACGTCAAGCGCGGGGTCGGCTTCCGCGTAGCCGAGCTGCTGGGCTTCCCTGAGTGCTGCTTCAAAGCTCAGTCCGGCATCGGTCATGCGGCCGAGGATGTAGTTCGAGGTGCCGTTGATGATGCCCGAGAACGAGAGGATCTGGTTGCCGATGAAGGAATCCTGGAGGGCGCGGATGATCGGGATGCCGCCGGCGACCGCGGCTTCAAAGTGGATCGGGGTTTGGGTTTCGCCGGACAGGGCGAACAACTCCTCACCGCGTTCCGCCAGCAGGGCCTTGTTGCCGGTGACCACCGGCTTGCGGGCCTTGAGGGCGGCGGAGACGAGATCGAAGGCGTCGGTGGTGCCGCCGATCAGCTCGACGACGATCCGCACCTTGGGGTCGGCGACCAGCGCCTTCCAGTCGGTGGTGAATTTTTCCGGTGGCACGTTGCCCGTGGTGCTGCGGGCCTTTGCGGGGTCGCGGACGAGGATTTTTTCGACTTCGAGGCGGAATTTGCCACCCGAGCGGTCGGTGATCAGCGAGCCGTTGCGTTGGAGGGTATTCCACACGCCGGAGCCCACGGTTCCGAATCCGGCCAAGCCAATACCGAGCGATGAGGGTGCGTTCACGCCCGGCAGTGTGCTGCGTCGCTGCCGCTTCTCCAAGCCTCAAGCGCGGGAAATTTGGGCTGTGGCTTCAGCCCTTGAGCTGTTTCTCCGCCTGCAGCCAATCGCTTTCCTGGGTCCCGGGCAGGCCGAGCGCCAGGCGCTGGCGATAGATCAGGTAGGCGGTTTTGGCGATTTCGTCAAAGCCCGGCTTCGCAGCGGGCTTTGTGGTTTTGGCGGCCGCTTTGACCGCGGTTTTCTTGCTTGCGGATTTCTTGGCCACTTTCTTGACGGCTTTTTTCGCTGGTGCGGGAGCCGGGGCGGCGGTTTTGCTGGTTTTCTTGGCTGCCATGGTCGTTGGGGATGTGGGTGCAGGCAAAGCAGGCGCGATGCCATTCCGTATGTATTCCTTATTTCCCGGGATTGCGAGGTCAATCGTGAGGCGATACAGTGACGCCATGGCCGAGGGCTACTCATGGAACTACGTCAAAAGCGATCGGGGGAATCGCTTGCCCGGGCCCGAGCATTTGGGCTGGTGGGCGGTCGTGGCCATGGTGGTTTCCATCGTGTTGCACATCCTGGTCTTTCTGGCGCTCAACCGCATGGAGATCGCCCTGAGCTTCCACCAGGCCGAGGAACTGCGCACGGCGGCGGTGAACGTCAGCCAGGTGGAGGTGCGTCCCTCGGAGGAACCGCCGCGCCTGAATCCGGAGGACGACGTGAAGCCGCCCGAGCAGACGGCAAGCCTGATGGAGGAAATTGATTTGCTGGCCGCATTGCCGGAAAACCAGGAGATCGAGATGCGACCGGATCTCAAGGAGCCTGAGTTCGCGCTGAAGATGAGCCGGCCTTCGCCTTCGGGAGAGATCCAGAGCGTGGTCGACATCGAGATGCCGCAGCAGGTCAACCTGAATGCCGACATGCCGGAGATCGGTCAGGAACCGGTCCAGCTGAAGCCGGCGGAAATCGGCCAGGTGACCGTGGATCCGGGCGCCCGGCTGGATGATCTCGACAGCGGCCGGTTCACCGAGGATTTGTTGAAGCAGGGCGCCAGGGGCAAGGTTGACAAGGGGGTGCTGGATGGCCTGGCGACGCTGGATGCCTTGCTCGAGTTGCCGCCGAACATCCTGCTCTCGAAAAAGACGATGCTGCCCAGCGATCTGCTCTTCGAGTTCAACCGCGCCGAGCTGCGCGAGAGCGCGAAGGTCGGCTTGATGAAGCTGGCGCTGCTGATGGACCGCAATCCGAACTTGTATTGCTGGATCGAGGGTCACACCGACCTGATCGGTGGTGACGAGTTCAACAAGAAGCTTTCCATCCGCCGGGCCGAGGCGGTGAAGGAATACCTGGTCAAGTCGCTGCGGATGGATGGCGAGCGGATTGTGACCCGCGGCTTCGGGCGCGAGCAGCCGCTGATTCGTGAGGGGGATGCCGAGGACCAGGCCCCGAACCGCCGGGTGGAGATCCGCATGCGCAAGACCCTGCCGCCTGCGGACACTTCGGTGGAGCGCGAGGCGGAAGCGCCGCCGGTGGCCGAGCCGGTCTTGATCAAGCCCAAGCGTGCACTGCCGGTGGCGCCTCCTGCGGTACCGGCCGATCCGCCGCCGCGCGCCCAGACCGTGGTGCCGGTGGCGCCCGTGGTGGAAGAGGTGCCGCGGGCCCAAGCGGTCGAGCCGCCCGGCGAGCCCGCGGAAGCGCCGCGCGCCCAGACCGTGATTCCCGGCGAAGTGCCGCGCGCGAATGTGATCGACGACTGAGCGGTCACATGTTGCCCACGCTGCCGGCCGTTCGGCCGATCGCCTGGGCCGTGCGGCCGAGGGTGGCGCAGGAGCCCAGCG
>CBFGOB010000069.1:0-10127 GCA_965650215.1 uncultured bacterium
ATGAGAGAACTCAAGGAGACCCATGAAAAACTCATGAACGCCTCCGTCCAGATCGGCCGCGCGGAAATCGCCACCAACATCCTGCACAACGTCGGCAACGTGCTCAACAGCATCAACGTCTGTTCAACCCTGCTCGCCGACAAGGTGCGGAGGTCCAGCATCAGCAGCGTCGCCAAAACCTCCGAGCTGCTGGCGCAACAAGCCGACATCGCAGAGTTCCTCCGGAGCGACCGCCGCGGCACGGAGCTCCCCGCATTCTTGAAGAAGCTCGCGGATCAACTCGCCAGCGAACAACAGGAAATCCTCACCGAACTCTCCGCACTCGACAAAAACATCCAGCACATCAGGGAAATCGTCTCGATGCAGCAGAACTACGCGAAGACTTCCGAGGTTAGGGAGCGCATCAGCGTCCAGGAAGTCATCGACCTCGCGCTCAGGATGCACACCGGAACCCTGAACCAGAACCATTTCTCGAACCACATCGATTGCGACCCCCTGCTCGTCGTCGATGTCGAAAAACACAAAGTCCTGCAGATCCTCGTCAACCTCATCTCCAACGCCAAGCACGCCTGCCTCGCCGCCGGACTGGAAAACCCGGAAATCGCCATCCGCGCCGACAGCTTCGGCAACACCTGCCGGATCCAGGTCCGCGACAACGGCGAAGGCATTCCCAAGGAAAACATGACCCGTATCTTCAACCACGGGTTCACCACCAAAAAGGACGGCCACGGATTCGGACTGCACAGCTGCGCGATCACCGCCAAGGAAATGCACGGTTCACTGGTCGCCGAAAGCGACGGCCCGGGATGCGGCGCAACCTTTACCCTGACGTTCCCGATTTCATGAGTCCCCTGTCGATCCCCATGCGCCCGCAACCACCAGCCGAAGACAAGAACGCCAATCACATCCTGATTGTCGACGACAACACGGCCATCCATCAGGACTTCAAAAGGATCCTGATGGCTGAAGACGGCGCCGGTAATTTCGATGCCGAGCACGCCGCATTCTTCGGCACCAAGGCGCAACAGGCGGGCACGCGACACCACTTCAGGCTGGAATTCGCCTCCCAGGGCCAGGAGGCGCTCGAAAAGGTCACCTCCGCCGTCCGCGAGGGAAACCGTTTTGCCGTGGTCTTCATGGACGTCCGCATGCCTCCCGGCTGGGACGGCATCGAGACCGCCAAACGCCTCTGGGAGCAGGACCCTGACCTCCAGATCGTGATCTGCACCGCCTACTCCGACTACTCGTGGAACGACATGGTGGAGCAACTCGGACAAACCGACAAGCTGCTCATCCTGCGCAAACCCTTCGACGTCATCGAGGCGGAGCAAGCCGCACACGCCTTCTCGAAAAAGTGGGCGCTGCTCCAGGATAGCCGCCGCCACGCGGTGTTCCTCGAGCAAACGATGGACCTCTCGCCGCTGATGATCTTCTGGATCACGGAGGATGGCGCGATCACCTACGCAAACCAGTCGGCCTGCGAGACGCTGGGCAGCGACGCCACGGAGATCTCCCGCCTCAAGGTCGCTGACATCTTCAGCCGCTGGAACGAGGACGCGTGGAAGGATCTCTGGCGCAAGGCGCTTCTGCGCAAGGGCAACAAGCAGGAAACCTTCATCACCGCGCCGGGCGGCGGCGCGATTCCGGTCGAAACCATCATCACGGCGCTCGATTTCCGCGACCTGCGGGTGATGTGCGTCACCGCCCAGAACATCAGCGAACGGCTTGAAACCCTGCGCGAACTCGCCACCGCGCGGGACGCGGCACTCCAGTCGGCACGCATGAAAAGCCAGTTCCTGGCAAACATGAGCCACGAAATCCGGACCCCGATGAACGGCGTACTTGGCATGGCGGAGCTGCTGGGGAAAACCGCACTCAGCCCGATCCAGAAGGAATACCTCGGCATCATCAACCAAAGCGGCGGCGCGCTGCTCTCGATCATCAATGACATCCTCGACTCCGCGAAGATCGAATCGGGAAAAATCGAGTTCCAGAACGTCGACTTCAACCTCAACGAGGTCGTCCGCGGCACCATGCACACGGTCAGCGCAAACGCCGACAAGAAGGGCATCAAGCTCTGGAGCCACGTCGATCCACACATTCCGACCATGCTTTGCGGAGACCCCGGACGCCTGAGGCAAGTCCTGCTCAACCTCGTCGGCAACGCGGTGAAATTCACCAACCAGGGCGAGGTCTCCCTGAGCATCGAGCGGATCGCCGAACACGAAGACACTTGCAGCCTCAAGTTCACCGTGACCGACAGTGGCATCGGCATCAACACCGACCAACTGAAACGGATCTTCCAACCCTTCACCCAGGTCGACAGCACCCACAAGCGTTCCTACGGCGGCACCGGCCTCGGCCTGACCATCAGCAGCCAGATCGTCCAGGCACTGGGGGGATCGATCGAAGTGTCCAGCAAGGAGGGAGCAGGCTCGGAATTCTGGTTCACCATCCCGTTCCACAAGGCATCGGGCATCGTGAGCCCAAGCCAAGGCGACCACCCGAAAAGCATCCGCCACACCTCCCCGCCCTCCCCCGACGCCGAGCCCAACCCAGGTGGCCTCGCCACCTCACCGCTGCGCATCCTGCTTGCCGAAGACAACCCGGTGAACCGCAAAGTCACCCTGATGCAGTTGAAACAGCTCGGGTACGCCGCAGATGTCGTCGAAAATGGCGAAGAGGCGCTCAAGGCATTGAATGCCCATGACTACGACGTGATCCTCATGGACTGCCAGATGCCGGTCATGGACGGCTACGAAGCCACCCGCCAGATCCGCCGCCACTACCGCCGGCCGGTCCACATCATCGCCCTCACCGCCAATGCGATGAAGGAAGACCGCCAGCGCTGCCTCAGCGTCGGCATGGACGACTACCTCAGCAAACCACTGAATTCGAATTCGCTCGCCCAGGCGCTGGACGGGATTCATGCAACCCGGCCGCCTCGCAAGAAACCACCGAAGTCAGGCGTATCCACCCCCGTCTCGAAACCGCAAACGAATCATGCTGTCGACCTCAAGCGCTTCCGCGAAGTCACCGGCGGCAACACCGAGCTCCTCAGGGAAATCTCACAACAATACCTCGACCAGGCGGAGGAAATCCTGGCCGAGATGGAATCGGCCATCCATGCAGGCAACCATGATGCCACCCGCAAGCTCGCCCACAAGCTGGCAGGCTCCAGCGCCACCTGCGGCATGGTCGCCATCGTCGATCCGCTCCGCGCCCTCGAAAGCCTCAACGCCACCCAAACCTCCGAAGCACTGCGCCTCCATCAGCAGTCGGTCCACCAGCTCGCACGCATCCGCGCATTCCTCACCAATCCAAACCCAGAGCCGTAAACCCAAGCCCCGCCATGTCACACATCCTCATCGCCGATGACGACCAGTTCCTCACCAGCGTCTGCTCGCGAGCATTCGAGCAGGCCGGCTACCAAACCTCGAGAGCTCACGACGGCCACGAGGCGGTCAACCAGCTGGTGAATCACAAACCCGACCTCATCCTGCTCGACCTCCTGCTGCCCGGCATCGACGGCATCGGCGTGCTGAAATTCATCCGCTCCCGCCCCGACCTCGAAAACCTCCCGGTCTTCATCGTGTCCAACTCGGCCTACTTCTCCGGCCTTGTCCAAACCGCGTGGAGCGAGGGTGCCACAAAGTTCATCCGCAAGGGCGAATTCAGCCCGAACGGCCTCGTGGAAGAAATCAGCAAAACCGTGCCGCCCTCGGGCTACGTGCCCAGCGAGTCTCCCCCGGACCTGCCGATCGATTACCTGACAGTGCCCGAGACGCCATCCACTGCCAAAACCGCCGCAGTCCGGAAGTCGGCGCTGATCGCCGACGATGACCGCACGATCCACGGCGTGCTCGCCTACTTCCTCGGCCAGGCAGGGTTCAAGATCGAGTCGGCCTTCAATGGCCTCCAAGCCCTCGAAATGGCGCGCCATCAACCGCCGGGCGTCCTGATTCTCGACGTGACCATGCCAATCAAGGACGGCTTCACCACCCTCGCCGAATGGGTCCAGGATCCGACGCTCAAATCGATCCCGGTCATCATGCTCACCGCCTCCAAGGACGAGGAAAACAAGGGCAAGGCGATCGGCGAAGGCGCGACCAGCTACCTCACCAAACCCTTCAGCCCCGACGCGCTGGTCGAGCTGGCGACACAGCTGATCGGCGGCAAGTGATCCACCTCTCAGGCACCGGACAGGTCGGCAAGGGCCCGGCACCCAAGATCCCTGCGGTTTTGATTGCCTCCCAGGCCCAATCTCGGGAACATGCCCAGGCCATCATGAAAGTCATTGCCGTCGCCAATCAAAAGGGAGGCGTGGGAAAAACCACCACCGCTCTCAACCTGTCCGCCTCCCTCGCGCTGCGGGGACAGCGCGTGCTGATGGTGGACCTCGACCCCCAGGCGAACTGCACCAGCGGCCTCGGCATCGATGCCCCGACCAACGGCAGCATGTATCCGGTGCTCATGGGCCACGCGACCGTCCAGCAGCAGATCCTCGCCACCGGGCGCGACCGGCTGTCGCTGGTTCCCTCGGAAATGGACCTTGCCGGCGTCGAAATCGAACTCGCCCGCAGCGACGACCACCTCACCCGCCTGCGCACCATCCTCCAGGGCCTCAAACCCAACGACCTCTTTGAATACTGCATCCTCGACACCCCGCCCTCGCTCGGTGTGCTGATGACTTCGGCGCTGGCCGCCGCCGACGAAATCCTCATCCCGCTCCAATGCGAATGGTTCGGCCTCGAAGGACTCGCCAAAATCGTCCACGTCATCGACCAGATCCGCGAATCCGGCGCCAACCCGGACATCCGCCTCGAGGGCATCCTGATGACGATGTATGACGGCCGCACCAACCTTTCGCGGCAGGTGGTCGAGGAGGTCGGAAAATACTTCCCGGAACAGATCTATCAGACGATGATCCCGCGCACGATCCGCATCGGCGAGGCTCCCAGCCACGGCCGCACGATCTTCGAACACGACACCAGCGGCATCGGCTCCCAAGCCTACGGCCAACTCGGCGACGAGTTCCTCGCCCGCCATCAAAAAGCCGCCACGCCAGCCGGCATTGCCTGATCTCCAAAAGCATTGGCAGGGTCATGTTGACAAAATGACCGATGGGAGTGCGATGGCAGCGCTGTGAGGCGGTCGTTTGATCAAAACGGCCCTGCCGTTGCATGATGCTTCAGTTCACCCCGAAGCTCTCCCGGGCCGCCGCCACATCCCTGGCAATCTGCGCAGCAAGAGCCTCCACCGATGCGAATTTCTGCTCAGCCCTGAGGTAATGCTCAAAGCGCACATCAATCAAACGGCCATACAAATCGCCCGAAAAATCCAACAGGTGGACTTCCAGCGCGATCTCTCCGCCATCCACCGTCGGCCGGCTGCCCAGATTCGCCACCCCGCGCCAACGCACACCCTGCTCATCGACCACCTCCACCGCCCAGACCCCGCAGGGCGGGAGCTGGCTGCGCCCCACCATCAGGTTGGCCGTCGGAAATCCGAGCTGGCGTCCGAGCTTCGATCCTTCGACGACATGGGCGCATAGCGAATAATGCCGACCCAACATCGCTGCCGCGGCATCGAGGTTGCCGTCGCGAATGGCCTGCCGGATCCGCGTGCTGCTGATCCGGTCCCCCTCGAACATCACCGGAGCCACGGCCTCCAAACGGTAGCCATGACGCGGTGCCAGCGACTTGAGCATCGCCACATCCCCACGGCGCCGGTGCCCGAAACGCCAATCCTCGCCCACCGCAATCGTCTTCACCGGTGCCGTCATCAGCTGCTCGATGAAATCCTCGGCCTCCAGCTCCGCCATGCTCCGGTCGAAGGCCAAAGGCACGAAGCAGCCCAAACCCAGTTCCTCCACAATCCGCTGCTTGTGCTCCAAGGTCGCCAACAGCGCGGTCGGCGCTTTCTCCGGAGCGATCACCTGGATCGGGTGCGGGTCAAAGGTCAGCAAACCTGCCATTCCTCCATCCCGCCGGGCCGCCGCCAGCACCCGCCCGATCACCGCCTGGTGCCCGAGATGAACCCCGTCGAATACTCCAAGCGCCAGATGCAGGGGCTCCCCCACGTCGGCCAACTCCTCCAAGGTCTTGCAAATCCGCACAGCCCGGAAATAGCGGCCTGAAAGATGGCCATCAAGCCCGGAGCGCCCGGCCTCTTGTCCGCACAAGCCCGGATCCAAGCCGAGGCCAGGGACGGAGCCGGGCAATGCCGAGGATCAAGCCCACCCATACTGAGCCACGAATCCATCTTTCCATGAGGATCCCGATCCAGGGATCACCCGGCTCCATGGAAAACCTGACACAATCCGCCCGAAATGCAAATCCCCCCCATCACGCGCCAATCAACACCTCGAGCCCGGATTCGCGCAGGGCGTCGAGCACCGCAGGATCGGCCGCCGAATCGGTGACCACACAGCTCAAATCCGAGATGCCGGCAAAGAAAAACGAGGCCTTGCGGCCCAGCTTCGAATGGTCGGCCAAAAACACCACATCCTCGGCATTCGCAACGACCCGCTCCTTGAAGGCGGCCTGGCGCGCATTGCTTTCACTGATCCCCCGTTCGACGTGCAAGCCGCTTCCGGAGAGGAACATGCGGTGGATATTGTAGCGCTGCAGCGATTTCTCCGCCGTCAGGCCGATGAAGGACATCGATTTGGCATCGAACAAGCCGCCGGTGCACATCAGATCCAGATTGGGGCGGTTCGAAAGGGCGGTCAGCACATTCAGGGCATTGGTCAGCACCGTCAGCGGCAGATCGGGCAAAAACTCGGTCAGGGTCAGCGCGGTCGAACTCGCATCCAGGAAAATCGTCTCGTTGGCCTGGATCCGACTCGCCGCCACCCGGGCAATCGCCTGCTTTTCGGCCCGCCGCACCGCCTGACGCTCGGTGAACGACAAATCCCCGCGGATCTTCTCCGGCCGGCTCGCCCCCCCGTGGATCCGGATCAATTCCCCACGCTTCTCCAGCAACTCGAAATCCTTGCGCACCGTCTCATCGGTCACCCCCAAGTGCTCCGCCGTCTCGGTCGTCCTCAAGGAACCGGCCTGCAGGAGCTCGAGAATTCGACGCTGACGTTCAATGGCGAGCATAAATCGTTACTTTTCTGTGTTTACTTGGGAATTTTTGGGTTTTTAGGTTGACTTGTCAACCGAATCCAACAAAAACAAAGCCATTCCATGGCCGAATCCGTCACTTCATCGACCCCGCGTGCCGTTGTCGAACATCTGGTTCGCGAGCAAATCTACGCCCAACTCGGGCTGGCACTGCCAAAGGCCGCCAAGGCGCCGAATGCCCTGCTGGTCAACATTTCCGCCCGCCACTGCCACCTCACCCAGGAAGCCGTGGAAGCCCTCTTCGGTCCCGGCCACAAGCTCACCCCGATGAAGGGCCTCTACCAGGACGGGCAATACGCCGCCAAGGAATCGATCACCCTCATCGGCCCCCGCAGCCGCGTGATCTCCAACCTCCGCATCCTCGGCCCCTGCCGCAACCTCAACCAGGTCGAACTCGCCTTCACCGATGCGATCTCGCTGGGCTTCGACATCCCCACCCGCATGTCCGGCGATATCGCCGGCACACCGGGCTGCATGCTCATGGGGCCCAACGGCTACTTCAAGCTCGATGAAGGCGTCATCCGCGCCCAACCCCACGTCCACATGAATGCGGACGATGCCGCCTTCTACGGCGTCAAGCACCTCGACACGATGAAGCTCAAGGTCCACGGCCCGCTGGGCATGACCTTCGACAACCTGGTCGTGCGCGTCGACCCCTCGTTCAAACTCGAGGTCCACATCGACACCGACGAAGGCAACGCCTGCGGACTCAAGCCCGATACCTTCTGCGAGCTGATCCGTTAACCCGACTCTCCCAACCCTACTCTCCCAACCCCACCAACGAACCATACTATGAGTGCACTCGGCATGATCGAAACCAAAGGCTACGTCGGCAGCGTCGAAGCCACCGACGCGATGGCAAAGGCCGCCAACGTTGAAATTATCAAACAAGTCCAGATCGGCGGCGGTTTCATGACCGTGCTCGTCAAGGGCGACGTCGGCAGCGTCAAGGCGGCCGTCGAAGCCGGAGCCGATGCCGCCAGCCGCGTCGGCGAACTGGTCGCTTCCCACGTGATCGCCCGCCCGCACGCGGAACTCCTCAGCCAATTCGGAATTGCGTAAAGGACATTGGATATTGGGATATTGGAGATTGGGGAAGCATCCGCATCTGCAACTCCAAACACGGATCCCAGTCTCCAACCCAATGATCTAATCATCCAATCAACCAATCACCATTCAATACCATGGCCAAACAAGCAATCGGCATTCTCGAAACCAAGGGCCTCATCTCCCTGCTCGAAGCCTCGGACGCAGCGCTCAAGGCTGCTGACATCAAAATGACCGGCTGGGACAAGATCGGCTCCGGCCTTGTCACCGGCTTCTTCACCGGCGACGTCGCCGCCGTGAAAGCAGGCCTCGACGCCGCCGCCGCGGCCGCCTCGAGCTTCGGCACGGTCACTTCCGTCCAAGTCATCCCGCGCCCCCACGACGACCTCTCGAAGTTCGGCCCGTGGATCGCATGACGCACGCTGTGCGCCAGTTCATGGCTATCAGTTATCGGTTGTCAGATCGGCGCAACGCGCCGCACAAGCCAACTATGAACTGATAACCGATAACATCCAATATTCACAAAGTGAACATCCTCGTCGCCAACCTGGGATCCACGTCCTTCAAATACCGCCTCTTCCGCATGGAAGAGAGCGGGGGAGAGGTCGTTGCCCAGGGCAGCTACGAGCGTGTGGCCGACCATGCCTTGGTGATCGATGACGCGCTGGAAACGCTCCGCAAGGACGGGATCATCCGCAATACCGACGAAATCGACGCGGTCGGCTTCAAGACCGTGCTCGGCAAGAACCTCAGTGGCTGCGTGATCGCCGACCAAGCGGTCATCGATGCCCTCGAGGGCTTCGCGGCGGTCGCACCCGCACACAACCCACCCTACGCCAACGGCATCCGCCAGTTCTCCAAGGCCCTGCCGAAGGCGAAGCTCGTGGCCCTGTTCGAAACCGCGTTCTACCAGTGGATTCCCGAGGCTTCGGCCCACTACGCGGTCCCCAAAAGCTGGCGCGACATCGGCATCCGCCGCTACGGCTTCCATGGCGCCAGCCACAAGTTTGTCGCCGAGCGCTCGGCCGAACTCTGCGGGCGCGAGGACATCGCCACCATCGCCAGACGGCTCTACCTCGACGGCCCCGGCGCGCCGTCCAGCACCCCATTCCGGGTTGTCTCCTGCCACCTCGGCGGATCCAGCTCGGTCACTGGCATCCTCAACGGCGTGGCCATCGGCACCAGCATGGGTTTCTCACCGCAAAGCGGCCTCCCGCAAAACAACCGTGTCGGCGAACTCGACTCCGGCGCGCTGCCCTACGCGATCAAAACCCTCGGCCTCACGCTCGAGGAAGCCGAACGCCAGCTGACCAAGGAGTCCGGACTGCTCGGACTCTCGGGCGTCTCCAACGACATCCGCGACATCACCGCGGCCGCCGCCAATGGCAACCCGGATGCCCAACTCGCCCTCGATGCCCTCGTCCACTCGATCCGTCACTGGATCGGCGCCTTCATGATCGAACTCGGCGGCATCGACGCCCTCGTCTTCACCGCCGGCATCGGCGAAAACAACGCCGCCATCCGCAAGGCGGTCTGCAGCGGCCTCGAAGCCTTCGGCATCCACCTCGACGAAGCGAAAAACACCGCTTGCCGCGCCACCGAATCCGAACTCGGCAGCGCCGGCGCCCCTGCCCGCATCTTCGTGATCCCCGCCAATGAGGAGCTCGTCCTCGCCCGCGAAGTCCATCGCAAGCTTTCCTGAATCACCACTCCAAACACCATCACCCCAACCCACCACCACCATGGCCAAACAAGCAGTAGGACTCCTTGAAACCCGCGGTCTCGCCGGACTCGTCGTCGGCGTCGACGCGATGCTCAAATCCGCAAATGTCGAACTCGCAGGACCGATGAAGCAAATCGGCAATGCCCTTTGCAACGCCGTCGTCACCGGCGACGTCGCCGCCTTCAAGGCCGCGATCGATGCCGGTGCCGCCGCCACCGCCGATGCCG
>CBFGOB010000070.1:0-10107 GCA_965650215.1 uncultured bacterium
GATCCGGAAGAGACGCTGATGTTCGTATCCCCGGCGCTGCGAGCGACCGTGACCGTGACGTCGCCGGTGGGCGGGTCGGACAGTTTGACCTGGAAGCCTGCGGTGCTGCCTTCAGGGACCTGGACGGTGCTGATGCTGGTGACGACAGACACCGGCATGGGAGCCCATTGGGCGTAGAGCGTGGTGTTGGCGGTGACGGAGAATGTGGCGCTTGCCGCGTATGAGGTGCCACTGCCGTTGGACTGGGTATTCCATCCGGTGAAGATGTATCCGCTCCTGGTGAGAGTGCCTGCGCCGAGTACGGTGACGGTGGAGCCCCTTGCATAAGGGCTGGACGGATCGACCGGAGCCGTGCCGCCGGTGTTGCCATTCCCGTGGTAGGCGACGGTGACAGTGGCCGCCGGAGTATACACCACCCGATCCAGCCATGCCGCATCCGAGCCACTGTTGATGCTTATGTCTTTTCGATAAGTCCAGCGAACCGTCTGCGCTCCGGATGCGATCGGAACCGACACCTGAGCCCAGGCCTTCTCGCCGGAGATCCTGGCTGCTGCTCCCGTTTGCAAGGCGTCATTGATGTAGAATTCGAGCCAATCATAATTGTTCTCGGATGATACCTTCCAGTAATACGTCAGCGTGCCCGGACCAGTCAGGGTCGTCTGGATGGAGCTGGTTTGGTTGTCTGCAATGACTCCGCTCTGCGCCGCATCGACTCCGTCCTGGGTCGTGGCGGTCTGCGGGAACCAATTCGCATTGCCATTGGTCGTCCACGTGAGAGCGGTGGCATCGAGGGCGTCCGCCAGTGTCAGGATCGAAAATGAAGCCGTATAGTGGTCCTCCGTCAGCTCTCCCGGGTTGGTATCCCGATCCTGGTCCAGCGGAATGCCGGTCGAGGTCTGGATCTGCGATCCCAATTCCAACTGGTAGGACCCGCTGGCCGTTTGGGTCGGGAAATTGAGCGTGAGCACGGTGTTGCCGGATGACCAGACCGCGGAACTGATCGATGGTTTCAAATTGATCGCACCGGGGCCGGTGAAGGAAACCACATCATCCGCCACGGCGAAGCTGGCGGGATCCATCACCATGTTGAAGGTGAGGACGAGCTGGGAAACCGGGGTGCCTGTGGCTGGAGTGGATGCCGGTGTCTGGGAAATGACCATCGGAGTCTGTTCGACGATGCTGAAAGTGCCGCTGTCCGCCGTGATGGTGCTGCCGTTGCGGTTCAGGCTCACCCGGATCATGTAATCGGACCCAAGGGCCTGGGATAGGGGGATCGACCATTGGAATTTCCGGCCCGTGGCGACATTCCGGTTGGTGGCCAGATCCATTTGGAACACCCCACCTTTGTAGAGCTGGATGGTGGCCAGATCATCCTCGTCTCCGCCCGTGAAGAAAACGGTGTTGGTGGTGCCAGCCGCCCATTCCACGCCTGCGGCAGGGGTGGTTACGTTGAAATTGGTGCGGGTGGCCCGGTTGGAAGCGTAGATGACGCCAAAAGTGCTCGTTCCGGCACCGGTGCGGATCGTGTTGGCGTTGTTGGCACCGAGAGCCGTTTTGGTTCCATCGAAGCCAATCGTTCCATTGCTAAAGTTCAGCCCGCTTTGAAGGTAGCGTTGGTCTCCCCTGGTATCGGTGCGCACGTCATGCCCGTTGGGAGTACCGGTGGGAGCAGCGTTGTAAGTGACGTCCGGATTGGCGAAGTAAGGGATTCGGACGCCCGAGCCCCAAGACCAATCATAAGCCATGATGGTGCGGACGCGGTCACTGGTGGTGGTTGAGAGTCCATCCACATCCAGCCGCCAGCCATAGTGCGAGTGATAGGCCTGCGAGGAGTCACCCCAACTGTGGTCGCAACCCAGATTGTGCCCGAGTTCGTGCGCGAAGGTGATCCGCGTGCTGGTCATGTAGGTCCGGGCCACGATGCTGGAGCGGCCGGGGCGGTAGGCGACCCCCGCGCTGCCGTCCGTATCCTTGAGAACGAAACTTGTGAAATCCGCTCCCAGTTGGGTTGCGTAGTTGGAAATGGTGTCCAGGGCTCCGTTGGTGCGATTATCCAGGTCACCGAGTTCATCACCTGAACCCATTTCACCTGAAACCCGGCCTGGGTAGACATAATTGGGCTCCTCGATGGTTCCGAGCAGCGCCACTTCGGTTTCGGTGATGACGCTGTTTGCGAAGGCGGTGCTCATGCGGTCCACCGAGGCGATGATCAACGCCTCGATCTGGGAATATCCCCCTTGGGCAACACGGGCCGCCGGGTCGTAGCCGACGACCACATCCAGCTGTCTCCAACCGACGGTGTCGCCCTCGACAGATGCGCTTTCCACTTCGGGTTTTACGGTGATCCCTTGTTCGGATAGATCTTTCATCATGGTTTGGCACTCGGTATGCGGACCATTTCCGCATGGCGCGTTCATCGTCGATTGATCCAACTCCCGCACCATCATGTGGCCATCCGCCATGATGCGGTATTCAATTTCCTGTGCCGAAGTGTAGCGGGCCACGTTTCCCTGGATGATGCCGTCGTGATAGACCAGTTGGACATCGCTCGTGGATTCCTCCCCGACCACATGCCCGAACAAGGTATGGGTGTTGGCATCACGGGATTTTACCGTTTTCAATTCAATGGTGAGCACTTCATCGTCCACGGTCGGAGCAAGCAGCCGGGAGGTGTTCCCGCGAACGATGGAATCCAGAGCCGAAGGATCGAAGACCATGCGGTGGGCAAGGCGGGTGTGAACATCGATTTCATCCGGCAGCAGATCGAAGCGACCGTCAGCAGGGGATTGGGCTAGGACAGCTGGCGGGCGCATGGCCAGCGAGGGTGCGAGCTCGATGGTTTGCGGGGTATGATAGCGGCGTGTGGCGTTTTCTCCGCGTGGGAAGGCGATCTGTGGAGCCGGTGTGCCTTTTGCGGCAAAAACAGCCGGTGGCACCCATCCGGGCGGTGAAAGCCGTCGTGCCCTTGCCGCGCGACTCTCCTCAGGACCGGATGAATCCTTGTGCTCGTGTGCGGCAGCACGGTTTTTCTCTTCGGGTGTTTGGTTGCCAGAGTCGGAAGATCTAGGAGACTTGCCGATCCAGATTCCGATCGCGGCCATCAACAGCAGGAGGACGGCGAGAAGCGCACTGTGTTTTTTCATTTGGGAGGGTTTGTAAAGTCAGTGACCGGGATGATGTCTCAAACAGCTCCGCCGCCATGAGAACATGGTTCAGACTGCGGATGCATTTGCGATGGCAGTCCAAAAGGGAAGGAGAGGCGGAAGCCGATGTACGTCAGAAGATGTGAGGGGAGGAGTTTCACCGGAGTTTTGGGGACAGAGACGAAATCGGCTTAGAAGCCATGCCTGGATGGCGTTGAGCATTTTCCCATGACGCAATTCATATCTCAGACATACGAAATTCCCTGGAAGCACGAAGGAAAATGGCCATGAGAGGCTGTGTCTCCCAAAGTTACAGTTTGCCAGGTGGGACGCAGCAAAGACCTGTTGCGGTGTTTCGCGGAACTACGTCGAACCTACCCCGTTCTCAGAACAGGCCTTCGCTCCACCGTAGGCCCGGTCGTGGGACCGCGGCAAGCCGAGTCCCGGGGAGAACTTGGGTGTTGCCCTCGAGGATGGAGGGCTCACTGGGGAACCTTTCTGAATGCCTGCAGATGCTGCCTCATCGAGGCAGTGTTACCTTGGAGAAGGCCACAGGGAGGCTCACGGCAGGTAGTCGCGGATGGTGTGCATGCGCAGGCGGTCGTTGTGCTTGTCGTGATAGAAGAAGACCATGCTGCGGGCTTTTTTGTTGGCGGGCCAGCTGCTGGAGAAGAACGGACGGGCCTCATCCTGCTTGCGGAAGTAGAACTCGGTGAAGACCGTGTCGGCTGCAGCGTCCCCGCGTTTCCTCAATTCAACGGGCTCGATGATGGTTTGTGCGCCGGGCTTGAGGAGGAATTTGGTGCCGCCGAGCATGCCGGCGATATCCACTTTGCTGGCATTCATGAAAAAGAACTGCCCGCCGCCGAAGTGGCTGGTGTTGTTGTCCATCGGGATCACGCGCATGCCATCCTTGTTCTCCTTGCCATTGCGGATGAGGAGGATCAATTGGTTGGACGAGGCGATCGAGGGGGCGGCCCCGTAGGACGTGAAGCTGGGCCTGTCCTGTGCGTTTTTGGCGGGTTCGACTTTTCCAACCGTCCATGTGGAGAGGCGTGGGACCTTGTAAGGTTCGGAAAGGGCGTTGGTGGGTGTTTTGACCTCGATGGCTTCGCCACCGCCGACCGCAAGTTGCACCGGTTCGGGAGTCGCGGTTTTGGGGAAGGAAAGGAAGCGCACGGTGACCTGTTCCGGTTCCTGGGCGAAAATCGGAAGGACCAGGCCGAGCAGGGCCAGAGGCAGGAGGTGGCGTTTCATAAGATTGGAGTGTGCAGGGCAAGTCGATACAGCATATGCCGGGCGCTGACGCATCAAAAAATACGCCCCGCAAGGACTCGTTTCCTACGGGGTGGTGGTGACGTTGATGCGGAAGAACTTCGGAGTGGCGGTGGTCCCGCCCAGGCTGAGGGGGACGGTTTCGGGGAAGGGGACCGCGACGACTTCGATTTCGTGGCTGCCTTCGCCAGTGAGAACCGTGGATCCGGAGTTACTGGCGGTCCAGTAGCTCAGGTTGGCGCTGAATTCCGCGGTGTAGGTGATGCCTGCGACGGCATGGTTTTTGCGGCGGCCAAATACGGCTTGGAACGGCGGTTTCCCCTGCGGCGGTGTGTATGCCCTCAGCACGGGTGGTCCGGGTAGGGTGACCTCACCGCCGGAGACGAATTGAAGTGGATTGAGCAGGCCTGCGTTTGGCAGTGTGCCGAAGGCGAATTCCTGAAGGTTGGTAAGGCCGTCGCCATCGGGGTCGGCACCATACGCGGCGTCGTCACCGGACAAGCCGTTGTCGGAAGCCCAGTCTTGGAACAGGCTTTGGACGTTGAAAGTGACGGAGCCCGTCTGCCCTGCGCCATTGTCCACGGTGAAGCTTAGGTTGCTGCCCGCGACGGTGGGTGTGACGCTTACGCCGCTGAGTACGCCGTTGATGAAGCTGGCCGAGGTGCCGGTGATGCCGGCCGTGCCGCCGAAGGTGACCGTGCCAGTGAAGGAAGTCGCCGTTTGGGTGGTGGCATCCATGGCCGTGATCGTGATGCCGGTGATGGGCGTGCCGACGGTTTGAGGCGAGGCGATGGACGAGATGGCGAAGGATGCGACCGGTCCGGGGCCTTCGACGGCAACGAGACAGAGCTGGTTGCCAACCACCTGGAGTTGATAACCTGGAACCGGCGCAGAGAGCGACGGGGTGCCGGTGATGGATGCGGCGGTGAGCAGGGTGTAGCTCGCATCACCCGTGGCCCCGTTGACCGTGATGCTGCCGTTGGTCAGATCGACGGCCGCATTGGCGGCGGTGACGGGCGAGCCGTTTTGCAGTTGCAAGGTGCCGCCAGTGAACCGGATGGCGCGAGTGGCATGGGTGGCCCCGGTAAGAACGAGCGTGCCGCCGGAGATGATGGTGGGACCGGTGTAGGTGTTGGAGGTGCTGAGCGTCAGCGTTCCATTCCCATCCTTGATCACGGATCCGGTGCCGCTGATGGCGGTGGTGGAGACCGTGGTGTTGCCCGCGCCGCCGAAGGTGACATCCTTGGTGAGGGTGGTTGCGATGCCACCGGTGAGGGTGAGCGCGCTGCCGGCATCCGAGTCGATGCGCGCACCGCTGGCCCCGGTGGTGATCGCCCCGGCCCAGCTGTTGGTGCCGGACCGGTTGCGCAGGGCGCCGCGGTGGGAAGTGCCGTCGAAGAAACCGGCTCCGTCGAGGGAGAGTGCTTCTGTGCCGATAGCGATGTTGTTGGCGAGTTCGAGGGCGGCACCGCCGTGGACGTGTGTTCCGGCTGTGGTCGTGCCCAAGCCATCGTTATGGGTGACGCGGAGCACACCCTCCTGAACGAAAACGCCGGCCACGTTGGTATTGTTGCCACCCAAAACCAAGGTGCCCTTGCCTGCTTTTGACACGTTGGCGCTGCCCGCGCTCGTCCGGGCATTCACGGTCAGGGTTGTGCCAGCGTAGGTGTTGATGACAAAAGGCTGGTTGCCGCTCGCTGAGGTAAGAGCACCCGTTCCGTTGATGGTGTACTGGTTGTCGAAACCACCCGCGTAGAGGAGTGTGGTGTTGTTTGTCAGATTGATGCTGTTGGCACCCAAGTTGAGAACGTCACTGTTGCCGCCGTTGGCGATCCGCAGCGAATAGGTGGCCAGGTTGGCGGTCATGGTTCCGCCACCGTTTAATTGGTGGACGGCAGTAGAGCTGCCTCCACCTGCAGTCGTGGCCGTGGCGTAGCTACCGTAGGCCACGATGTTGTTGCTGCCGTCATTGGAGCCGAAATGGGAGCCTACGGTCACGCGGCCGGCATTTAAGATGCCGTTTGTGTTGCCGCTGGTGGTGGTCGCCAGACCGGGCTCCGCAATCGACAAGGTGGAATTCAAGTTTGTGCTGATGGTTCCGAAGCTGATCGTGGAAAACCCACCATCGCGTGAGATGCTGTTGCTGGTATACGTGCCGAGGCCTGTCGATCCGACCTCCTCGTTGTGGTTGCTATACTCATCTTCGCCGCCTTTGAGCACAAGCGCGCTGCCGTTGAGGTTGAGTCCGCTGCCATCTGAGAGCTTGGAGCCGTAGTTGGTGGTGTAGTCCAACACCAGGGTGCCGCCGCCGGTCACTACGGTGTTGCCGTAGTGGTAGCAGTCCTGATTGAGCACCAAGGTTCCGGCGCCGGACTTGGTGAGCCACCAGACGTCTTGGATGAGCACCTCATCCATGGTGAAAACGTTGGCGGCGTCCTGGATATCGAAGCCAATCGAGCCGTTGTTGAATGACACGAAGTCCCATGTGCCATGCAGGCTTGTCAGTTCCGTGCCGGTGATTTGAAGTGTGGAGCCGGCGTTTATGAACAGTCCTCCCGAGGTGCCGAATTGATTGGCCGCGCCAACGCTGAGTGTGCCTCCACTGAGGATCGTGCTGCCGTTGTAGCTGTTGTTTCCGGTGAGAACCAGGGTGCCACTGCCGGTTTTGATCAGGCCGGCGAAGTCGACCGTATTCCGGATGTCGCCGGAGAGAAGCGCCGTGCCCGCATTGACTTGCACGGTCCGGTTGGTGCCGTTGAAGTCCATGTTGTTGGTGAGTTCGATGGAGTTGTTGGCAGAGGCCGAGTTGAGAACGAGCGCCCCTGGCGCGAAGTGAGTGCTGTTCCACTGCAGTTCCTGGGACGGATCGCCACCGGCAGTGACCACCCGGTGGTCATCGCGGGCGCTGAAGCCGCTGGTGCCGCCGGTGATCCGGAATTGCGAGCTAGCGGTGCCGAGGCCACGGCTGAAATCACCAGCAGCGAGTTCGATGACGCCACCGTTGAGCGTGAGTGCGCTCAACCCGCCGGTGCTGCCGATGCCACCGCTCAGGGCGTTGGCGCTGGCGATCCGCAGGGTGCCGCCATTGACTGAGGTGGTGCCGGTGTAGCTGTTGTTGCCCGAGAAAACCAAAAGGCTGCTGCCGCTCTTGGTGATGCCTTTGCCAGCGGAAGTTTCCGTGATGTTTCCGGAAAAGACCGCGCCAGTAATGCTCCCGCTGTCGCCGGTGAAGGTAGTGATGCCGCCCGTTCCTCCCCTGAGGGCGAGGTTGGCGGCAATTGTATAGCGAATGTCCCGATCCGCAGAGCCACCGCCAAGGGTAGAGCTGAGGTTGACCGTGGAGGTGGTGCCATCGCCGAGGGTCCAGGCGGAGGCGTTGGTGCCGATGGTAACTGGAAAGCCTACCGGGTTGTTTGGCCCCTTACCGTTCAGGGTGAGGGTGTTCATCGACAGCGTCGCCGGGACATTGGTGATGGTCTGCAGGGAAGTGGTCGCAATGGTGGTAGTGTTGTCGGCAAAGAACCGGAGATGATTGTTGCCCGACCCGGACACGAACGGCGCACTGCTGCTCCAGTTGCCCGCCGTGGTCCAACTCTGGTTGCCGGAGGCGGTTTGGGTCCAGGTGTAGGTCGTCTGCGCGTGGCCGTAACCCATCGCCAGCAGCGAACTGCCTGCGAAGACAAGAAACTGGCGGAGCATGGCTAAGGGTTTCATGGGGGACTGTGGAACGGGCCTGCGTTGCCCCATTAAACCTCGTTGTGGTTGAGCCAGCGGAACGAAATCAATTGGATCGAACGGCCGAAGCGCTTGTTGGCATCGGATTGCAAGGCCGAGGTCTTGAGGTGCGCCGCGTCGCTTCCATCGACATAGTCCGGCACTCGCTGCACAACCGCCTCGCACCACGCGCGCGCCACGACCTTGCCTTGGGCATCGAGCGAGTCGCCGTAAGTGCGGATGACGAAGGTGTCGCCGCGCGGGGTGATCTGTTCGGAGAATTGGCGCAGCACATCGGCCTGGTCGACATAGGCCGAGCTGCCGTAGGCGGCAGGACCCATGGCGGCATCCTGGAATGCGAAATTGATCGATCCCACCTCGCTGTCGAGAGTGCGCGAGCTGTCGCGGAAGTTTTTGTTGATCGTGACTTCGGGTCCTTTGCCATCAGCGCCATCGTAATCGAGTGCGGCCTGAAGCGCACCCTTGAGTGCCATTCCATCGGTGTTGTTCGAATCGAGCCGGCGGTTGACGAATTCGGAGAGTGAGAGGAAAGGTCCGCGTTTTTTCACCTCGCGGACCAAGGCCTGGGCGAGGGCATCGATTTCATCTTCGGTGATCACGCGCATCCCTTTCCACTGAGCAGGCTCGCGCGCTTCCTCGGTATCCGCCGTGGTAGCGGGCTCGCCGTTGGGCAGTGTGCCCATGCCGACGGGGACATTGTCGCCGGTGGCGGCCTCTTTGGGAACCTTGCCGCCGTCGAGATAGGCGATGGGCTTGCCCTTGAGGCTGGAGAAGAAGACCTTCCATGCCTCGACGGAGGTGGAGTTGATGTTGAAGGGACCTTCGACCATCAGGTGGGCGGCGATCTTGTCGCCAAGCCCGTCGGTGAAAGTGTCCTTGGCGGCGAAGAGGGCATCCAACTTGGAGCTGTTCATGCTCGCCGGGTAGGGGGCGATGCGCCGGTTCGGCAGTGGCTTGCCGTTGAAAAAGAAATCCGAAGCGACGGTTTTCGCATCCCGGCCCGTGCCGCCGAAAATCTCGACCGCGCTGGGCTGCGGGGTGATGGAGGAGAAGAAATAGTCATCCCAGAGCGCCTTGTTCGCGAGGTAGGAGTGGTCGGCGAACACCACATTGCGCTCACCGTCATCCTGGTCGTAGAGGCGTTTCCATGCGGGGTTGTAGGCCACACCAGCGGCGAGGTTCGGATTGGCGTAGGAGTTGCCGATGGCCTGCAGGACGTGGGGATAGAGCCCGCCTTGGCCCGTGGCGGTGACGCGTTGGAAGCCCAGCGTGTAGCTAGGATCATCGAGCGAGCTTTGGCTGCCATCGAGATTCTCCATTTGCTGGCCCGTGTAGCCATGCGCAACAGGTACTTCATTGGCGAGGGTGAATCCGCCGATCCGGGCATGGCTGAGGGCGGCAATGGAGATGGGTGGCGTGACCGGGATTTCCTGTTGGGCGACGTTGGTGACTCCGGATTCCGGGGTGTATCCACCGCCATAAAAACCGTTGCCGCTTTGGGACTCCTGCACCATGGATTCGAGCACGGAGTTCATTTCGTCGATCCACCAGTTCCAGCCATGGTTGTAGGGAGCGGTGCCATCCACCTGGTCAATGACGGTGGCTTGGATGGGACTGGAGTGAAGGAAGGGACGGCTCGGGAATTTGCGGCCCGCGGCGAGGCCACCGTTGGAGAGTTCGCCCGTTTCGCAACCTGCCATGAGGGCGAGCTGGATGAATGGGATCGACTCTCCTGCGCTGGAAGCCCCCGCGAGGGTGGCGGCTGTCACAGGTTCCCTTGCGGCGCCAAAAGTGATCGCGGTGGAAGCCTGCTTGTAGAGCTGCTCGTTGAAGGCTCTGGGAAGCGTTTGCCAGTTGATTGCCCTCTGGGCAGCGCTTGTGGCATTGGACCCGCCGCCGAAGCGGGATAGGAAGCTCATGTCACGCACGTTCAGATACCCGAAGCCTTGGCTGG
>CBFGOB010000071.1:0-10079 GCA_965650215.1 uncultured bacterium
ATGGCTCACTGGTCCGCTTCCTCCTGCAACTGCGGCAGGGCATTCTCATCACACACACGCGACGACGTCCTCAGAACGGGATGTCATCGTCAAAGTCGTTCTGGTTGCGCAAGTCCGACGCGTCGGGCTCCGCGGATGCCTGGGCCGCGGCCTGCCGCGGTGCCGCCGAGCCACCCGACCCAGCACCCGCCGCCTGGATTTTCCAGCACGAGAGGTTCACGTAGTACTTGCCGTTGAACTCATTGCCGCGGATGTCGAAACTCACCTGCACGTCCTGTCCGACCTTGAGGTTGTCGAGTAGCGAGCAGCGGTCCTTGACCACCTCGAACTTGAGGTCCTGGGGATACTTGTCGTGAGCGGTGGTCACCACGAATTCACGTTTGGAAAACCCGCTCGCAAAGGATTGGGTGTCGTTGATCACTTTGATTTTTCCACTGGCCTCGTACATGGCCAAAAGCCTCTCCGCCACAGCCCCGGCTGTCAACCCATCAACCCCGGATCCGCCAAAGCCTTGCCGGTCGGCGACCCTTCGGTTGCGGCGATTTCGCGCGGCGTGCCCTGCGCGACCAGGCGGCCGCCGTGGACACCGCCACCCGGCCCCAATTCGATCACATGATCCGCCGCCGCGATCACGTCGAGGTGATGCTCGATCACCAACACGCTGTGCCCGGCATCCCTGAGCTTGCGGAAGGCCACCAGCAGACGCTCGACATCGCCGAAATGGAGGCCGGTCGTCGGCTCGTCGAACAGGTAAAGCGTGTGCGCCGCCGCCGGCTTGGCCAATTCGACCGCCAACTTCAGCCTCTGCGCCTCACCACCGGACAGCGTGTTGGAGGCCTGACCCAATTTCACATATCCCAGCCCCAGATCCGCGAGGGTCGAAAGAATATGGTTCAGCTTCGGAATCGGCCGGAACAGATCCAGGGCCTCGCTGACCTGCAAATCGAGCACCTCGGCGATCGTCCGGCCTTTGTACATGACCTCGAGGGTCTCGCGGTTGAAACGCTTGCCGCCACAGGCCGGGCAGACGACCCATGCATCCGGCAGGAAGTGCATTTCAATCTTCAGGCGGCCATTGCCCTGGCAGCGCTCGCAACGGCCGCCCGCGGCATTGAAGCTGAAACGCCCCGCTCCATAACCACGCTGTTTGGACAAGGGCAGCAGCGCGAACAATTCGCGGATCAGATCAAAAGCTCCGGTGAAGGTCGCGGGATTCGATCGCGGGCTCCTGCCGATCGGCGATTGGTCGGCGACCACGCATTTGGCAACCAACGCCAATCCCTCGACACGGTCATGCGCTCCGGGTGCCTCACCCTTGCCTTGCAAATGCCGGACCAATACCCGCCGCAGGATGTCATCGACCAAGGTCGACTTGCCACTGCCGCTCGGCCCGCAAAGCACCAGCAGCTTGCCCAACGGAAAGGTCACATCGAGCTTGCGCAAGTTGTGCTCGCTCGCCCCGCGGATCACCAGCGATCCGAAATCCATCGACGCCAGCGCCCCCTCAGCCATCCGACGCCGCCCGCCACGCAGCCACTCACCGGTCGGCGATGCGATCTCGGCCGGTGCTCCCGCCGCCAGCACCCGTCCGCCCGCGCTTCCCGCGCCGGGCCCCATGTCGATCACGTGATCCGCCGCGCGGATGATCGCCTCGTCATGCTCGACGACCACCACCGTGTTGCCCAGGTCGCGCAGGCGCAGCAGGGCCGCGATCAGCCGGTCGGTATCCGCCGCATGCAGTCCGATGCTGGGTTCGTCGAGCACGTAGATCACCCCCGACAGGCCCGCCCCCAACTGGGTCGCCAGCCGGATCCTCTGGGCCTCTCCGCCGGACAAACTGCCGCTCGCCCGATCCAGCCCGAGGTAATCCAATCCCACTTCGGTTAGAAATGCTAGGCGTTTGCGCACATCGTCCACCAGCCGCCCGCAAGCCCCGGCCTGCGCCTCATTCAACGCAAGGCCATCGATCCACACCGCCGCATCAGCGACACTCAGCTGGCAGAAATCCTGGATCCCCAACCAGGAGGCACCATGCACCTTCACGGCAAGGCACTCGGGCTTGAGACGCTTGCCCTCACAGGCATGACAGGGCCGCTGCGCCATCACCCGCGACAACCGCCGCTTGGTCAGATCACTCTTCGCGTCGCGATGACGCCGCCAGGCCTCGACCGCCAGGCCCTCGAAGGGCTTGCGCTGCGTGCTTTTGTCCTTTCCCAACTTCCAACCGGTCTCAAGCTCGCCACCGTCAAACAACAGGCGCTTCGCCTCGTGAGAAAGATCCTCGAAGCACGCATCCTCCGACAACCCGAACATCGCGAACAAGGCCCGGATTTCCTTCTGCCACTGACGCTCCCTCGGCGAAGTGGACGCCCACCACCCTCGCAGGCCACCCTTGAGCAAGGGCAAGCCGGGGTCGGCGATGAACAGGCCCGGATCGCAGAACTGCTCCGTCCCCAGACCCTCACAGGCGGAGCAGGCACCAACATGGGAGTTGAAGGAAAAATGCCGCGGCGTGAGCTCGCCGATCACGAAACCGGTGCGCGGGTTCCGGTAGGCGGTCTGAAAACTCAGATCCCGCCAGGCCTCCGCCCCCGGCTCCTGCACCGCCGCCCGCGCCTCGCTGCCACAGATCCTCAAGGCCAGCTCGACCGAATCCGCCAGCCGCGATGCCACCCCCTCGCGCACGACAAAACGGTCGATCACGATTTCCACCACCGGCGCGGATTCCGGCCACAGGCGCGCCGCCTCCTCGATCTCGAGCACTTCCCCGTCCACACGCACCCGGATGTATCCCTGCCGCCGAAGGTCGTCCAACAGACGCTGCGGTTCGCGCGTTTCCTCCTGCGGAACCGGAGCCAGAAGCACGACCTTGCTCCCCTCGGGCAAGGCCGACAGGGCCGCCACGATGTCCGCCGCACCCATCCGCTCCAGACGCTCACCGGTCGCAGGATCGTGCGGCACGCCAACCGCCGCCCACAACACCCGCAGGTAATCGTGGATCTCGGTCACCGTCGCCACCGTCGAGCGAGGATTCAAGCCGCCACTCCGCTGCTCGATGGCGATGGCCGGGCTCAAACCCTCGACGGCATCGACGTCCGGACGCTCGAGCTGATCGAGAAACTGCCGTGCATACACCGACAGGCTTTCGACATAACGGCGCTGACCCTCGGCAAACAGGGTGTGGAAGGCCAGCGAGGATTTCCCGCAGCCGCTCGGCCCCGTGATCACGACAAGGCGGTTCCGCGGAATATCGACATCGATATTCCGAAGATTGTGCTGCCGGGCACCCCGGATGCGGATGAAGCTCACGGCACCACCAAACCCCCGGCAGCGGCGGCTGCCAAGCGGCATCTTCGCGGGAACCCGCAACGAAGGCCCAACCCTTCACAATGGATCCGGTAGGGTCGCTTTGACAAAATGACCCTACCCATCCAGCTCCGCCCCCCGACTAATGCCCGAGGCGGGTCAGCAACGCATAGATCATCAGGCCCAGCAGCGAGAGCCCGGTGCCGAGGAACACAAAGCCCAGGGCCTTGTAATAGCCGCGCCGCTTCTCCCAGGTCTGATGGATCACCCGGTGCTCCTCGAGCCGTCCGCTGGCAACCAGGCGGTCATACCAGCGCTTGCGCTCCTGGATCATCTCGGCCTTGGTGATGTGGCCGGAGAAGATCACCATGTCCATCGGGAAGCGGTCGATCCGGAAGTGGGTGTTGAAGAAGTGGAAGGTGAAGATGAACCCGGCTGCCAACAGCGCCTCATCGGAGTGCACGACCACCGCGATGTTGATCATCCACCCCGGCAGGAACAACGAGAAGAACTGCGGGAACCAGAGGATCAGCCCCGAGAAGCCGATGATCGCGACCCCCCAGAACACCGCGAAGTAGTCAAAGCGCTCCCAGTAGGTCCAGCGGTCCCATTGCGGACGCGGGCCACGGCCAAAGAACCACTTCATGTGCGCGACGAAATCGCGGACATCCTGGATCGACGGCACCATCGAATCCGGGCTGAAAACCCACCCCCATACCCGCTTGAGCTGGAATTTCCCGGTCACCGGATCCTTGAGCGAGCGGTAGCGGAACTTCATGCCCTTGGCCAACGAGCCGAGGTGCAGGCCGAAGTAGAGGAAGGTGACCAGGGCCGCCAGATGGTGCAGCATGCGTGCCGATGCCGGTCCGCCGAGGATCCGGAACATCTCGGCCGCCCAAGCGGTGTAATAGAATTTCAGCGGCATCCCGGTGATCACCAGCACCAGGAAACTGCTCGCGACGAGGATGTGCAGGAAGCGCTCGAAGGAATTGAAACGGCGGTAGGTTTCACGGTCCTGATGCGCCGCCAGGCGCGCGGCTCGGAAGGCCTGCGGATCCCGCGCATACTCGATGAACGCACGCACCACCCACAGCAAGGTGTGGATCCCGAAAAACACGAACACGCTCACCAGCAGGCTGGTCATGAACCAGTAGGTCTTGTTGAGCGCCGGGTAGTTCTCGGCGTCGTGCGGATCGGCGTGCGGCTGGTACTTCACGAACGACTCGCCTGCCGCGGAGTGGCATTGCTTGCAGGTGCCGACGAGATTCTGCGCCGACAACCTCGAATCCGGATCGGAAACCGGCAGCACGTCGTGGTGGCCGTGGCAGTCGTAACACGCCGCCACATCGGGAGCGACCCCGGGAGTGCCCAGGGCCATCGCCTTGCCATGGTAGGTCTCATGGTACTTCTCCAGGTAATCCTCATGGCATTGGCCGCAGCGACGGTCGCTGGTCGACTTGAAATGGGCATTGCTGGGCTCCTCGATGTCGTGCGCGGTATGGCAGTCAATGCACACCGGCGCCGCAGGATCGCCCTTGGCCAGCAGTTTGCCGTGCACACTCCGGTCGTAGACCTGCTGGACACCGGCGTGACACTTGATGCAGGTCGCGGTGACCTGCGAGCGGTGCGTCGTAGACTCCTCATCCCCGCCGGGCTTGATGTCGTGAACCCCGTGGCAGTCGTTGCACGACGGCGCGAACACCAGCCCCTTCTGGAACAGCGACTTGCCGTGAATGCTGTCGCGGAAATGCGCGATCGCATCATGGGATTTCAAACCAAGGCCCTCGGCGGTCTTCTCATCCTCATGACACTTGCCGCAGGTCTGGGGCAGATTGAATTTCGAAACCGGCGAATCGATGTGCTTCGTCGGCAGCATCTCGTGGATCGATTCGTGACAACTCGTGCAAGCCGCTGCCGCCGGTCGCCCGTCGGCGCGCGGCGCACCGTGGATGCTCTTGGCAAACTCCTCCTGCGCCTGCTCGTGACACGAGGCGCAATTCACCTTGGGCACCCCCTTGCCGTCGTCCGGATGGTCGGCGGCCATGCCCTGGTGGCAATCCACGCAACCCGCATCCTGGTGCACGGATTTCTTGAACTTCGCCCCATCGACAAACAACGAACGCTCCTTGCCATCGCGCTCGGCCGTCAGGTCCTTGTCGGAGTGACAGTCGAGACAACTCTCGTTGGTCGGCGCCTCATCCTCGGCAAGCAGCAGGCTGCCGCCCGCAAGACCCCAGGCCAAAACGATCAGGCCGACCGGCGCGCCAAAAACCGATTTCCACGAAAACCACGCCCGTCGGCGCCGCACTTCACAACATGATGCAAATCTCGACATGATTTCCCCCTCGGTTGATCCCAACTTAGGAATCCCGGGCGAAACACGCAGCTTGCGCCAAGCCAGAGGCTGCGCATATTTTGCTATTTGAAATCCAAAACCCGGAAGCGCAGCAACAGCACGCCTACGAGTAGGAACAGGAAAAACCCTCCCGCCTGCCACATCAGGGCCTCCTGGAATCCTCCGCCGTCGCGGGATTTCAATGCGGCCAAAACCAGCGAGAACCCGAGCGAATAGCCGCCATAACCCAGATTGAACACCAGGCCCTTGACGCTGATCAAGGTGGCGCGCGAGGTCGAATCGGCCACGCGGTGGAGGTAGCGGCTGACAGTGAAGCTGACATAGCCTAGCATCATCATCAGCAGCATCGCCGCCGGAATGCCAAGGCCGCGCCACGCGGGCACCAGCATCACCAGGGCCAGCACAACCACCGCAGTCCCCCAGAGCAGGGCACCCTGCGTGCCAAAGCGCCGGTTCACCCGCGCCGCGACCCCGGGCACAAACCAGTTGCACACCGCGATCATCGAGCCCACCAGGCCAAACATCCACTCGGGCAGACCGATGAGGCGGTAATAGGCGCTGTTCAAGGTCGCGAAATTGCGCGTGACCGCATCCAGCACCAAACCACCCAACAGCACCATCGCGATCGCCCGCGTGGTGAACGCCATGCGCGCGGTCTCACAAGTCAGACGCAATGCCTGGCGGCAACGTCCGGCAAAGGCACCGGACGCTGGAGCCGCTTCGTGGAACAAAAACGCAATCACCAGACACAGGCACGCCTGCACGAAAACCACCACCACCGGCAGACGCCGCGCCAGGCTCTCGGTGACCTGCAAGGCCTCCGGAACCATCCGGTTCCACCACGACGGGTCATAAAGCAAACCGCCGGCAGTCATCGCCAGCAAAAACCCGACCGAGCGCCAGCGCATCGCCACCACCAGCACCTCGTCCCATGCCGACTCGCGCTCCTCTTCAGCCAGTGATTCGTACGCGATCGCCTCGTCCGCCCCGCTGGCCGCCGCCTCGGACACGCCGGAACACAAGCGGTTCAACACGCACCAAGCAAACAACCACCACCCGCCGTCCTTCGGTGCCAGCAGCAGAATCCCCATCTCGATGACCATCAGCGCCGCGGAGAAGATGAGCAGGCGCCGACGGCCAAAGGTGTCGGCCATGGCCCCCGAAGGCACCTCGAGCAGAAACACCGCCGCCGCCCACACCACGTTGAGCATCACATACTGCTCGAGACTCAAGCCGAGGTCGGTGAACAGGATCGCCAGCACCGGGTAGTAGGCCCGCGCGTGATACAAGGTGCCGAACATCACGAAAAGCCGGCAATTCCGCTCCCGGAACGCTCCGTCTTTTCTCAGCAAGGCCAGCATCCCGTGGGCTATCTCACAGTGCCCGGGTTCTGGCAAGGTCCGTGCTTGCACCCTCCCCCATGCGGGTTAGAAATACCCGTTCCCCATCGTGAAAAACTATTTCCTCCGCCGGCTCCTGCTGATCCCCCCCACCCTGCTGGGGATCACGCTGCTGGTCTTCACGATCACCCGGTTCCTGCCCGGCGGACCGATGGACCGGATGCTCCAGGAGGCCGCGGCCGGCGCCGATCAGGGCGGCAAGCGCTCAAGCGCCCAATCGAGCCACAGCCTCAACGAGGACCAGCTCGAAGACATGGAGGAGCAATTCGGCTACGACAAGCCGATCCTCCAGGCCTACGCCCAGTGGCTCGGCGTCCTGCCCCGCGAAAACCGGATCTCGAAAGGCGAATTCATCGGCCGCAGCGATGAAACCATCGGCGGCAACACCGGCGGCGACGACCGCACCCTCGTCATCCTGCGCAACGACGGCCGCCAGGTCAGCGTCACGCGCAAGGACGGCGCGATCGCAAGCGCGGTCTTCACCGCCACCGGCAAGCCGATCGGCGACGAAGGCTGGCAGATCCGCTACGAAACCAACGAGGACCGCCAGGAACGCTACCGCCGCCGCAACCCGTCGGAGCCGAAGGTGCCGGACTACCCTGCTCGCGCGGTGATCTATCAGACCCGCTTCTCGGGCATCCTCCAGGGCGACCTCCAGCGCTCGCACACCTACAACGACCCCGTCGGCGAAATGATCCTCGCGCGCATGCCCGTCGCCGTCTACTTCGGCCTGCTCACCGCCTTCCTCACCTACGCCGTCTGCCTGCCGCTCGGCGTGCTCAAAGCGATCAGGCACCGTTCGTTCATCGACACCGGCACCTCCGTGCTGATCTTCCTCGGCTACTCGATCCCCGGCTTCGCCCTCGGCGCCATCCTGCTGGTCCACCTCGGCGCCCGCATGAACCTCTTCCCGATCTTCGGGCTCACCAGCCCCGACTTCGACCAGCTCGACACTTTCGGAAAATTCAAGGACCTCGCCCACCACACGGTCCTGCCGCTGCTTTGCTACATGATCGGCTCCTTCGCCATGCTCACCATGATGGCGAAGAACAACCTCATGGAAAACCTCGCCGCCGACTACGTCCGCACGGCCGTCGCCAAAGGCGCGAGCTTCAAACGCGCGGTCTTCGGCCACGCCTTCCGCAACTCGATGATCCCGGTGGCGACCAGCCTCGGTGACTTGATCACCATTTTCGTCGGCGGCTCGATGCTCATCGAACGCGTCTTCGACATCCAGGGTTTCGGACTGCTCCAGTACCAGGCGGTCGTCGACATCGACGCCCCGGTCATCATGGGCACGCTCAGCATCGCCGCCCTGCTCATGCTGGTCGGCAACATCATCTCCGATGCGATCGTCGCCATGGTCGACCCACGCATCAAATTCGAGTGAACCATGCGACCCGTCGGCCTCTACCTCCTGATCCTGGGAATCCTCGCCGGCCTCGGCGAATGGCTCGGCATCGCATTTCCGACCGCACGCTGGTTCTTCAACACCAGCCGCGAAACCCCCTGGCTCCACGCGGCGGGCAAGGATGGCTTCCCCTGGTTCGGTTGGCTCTGCACCGCCCTGCTGATCCTCGCCGGCCTCTTCCTGCTGATCCGCTCCTTCACCCGCGGCCCGCTCAACCCGATCACCCGCCGCCGCATCCAGCGCTTCCGTGAAATCAAACGCGGCTACTACTCGCTAATGATCCTCTGCGCGCTCGTCCTGCTCGCCTCGCTCGACCAGGCGCTCGTCGGCAAGCGCGCCCTCGCGGTCCGCTACAATGGCACCTGGTCCTTCCCGGCTTTCAACCCCGCCGAACTCAAGAACAAGGACTTCGGCATCACCGACGAAAGCGCCGACGCGCCGGCCGACTACCGCCGCCTGCAGCGGCTCTTCGCCGAAGCCGGCGGCGAACACCGCGTGATCCTGCCGCCCATCCCCTACGACCCGACCGGCGACACCGTCCCCTTGCGCTCGAAGGCCTTGCAGCTCGAGCAGGGAATCTACCGCGAGGACGGGCGCCAAGATCCGTATTTCGGACTCGCCGGTCGCTTCTACGACGTCCACGAAGGCAAACTCCACCTCCGCTACACCCTGCGCGACGGCAAACTCTCCGGGCCGGTCGACGGCTGGGACATCCACGGCAAGCCGGTCTACAACGCGAGCTACCGCGACGGCGAACTCCTCCACGAATCCTACAGCGGCAAGGGCAAGCTCAAGGACTACCTCGACGAAGCCAGCAGCGCCCTGCGCGCCCTGAAATACAAACCCGCCCCACCGATCATCGAGGAACGCCATTGGCTCGGCACCACTTCCCAAAGCTACGACGTGGTCGCTAACCTCTACGGCGGCCTCCAGGTAAATTTCAAGGCCGCCATCATCTACGTGCCGATCGTCTATCTGATCGGCATGACCCTCGGCATGCTCATGGGTTACTTCGGCGGCTGGTTCGACCTCGTCGTCCAGCGCCTCATCGAGATCTTCTCCAACATCCCCTTCCTCTACGTCGTGATCATCCTCTCAAGCACCGTGCCGGAAAACTTCAAGGGCCTGCCGGTCATCCTCACGATCCTTGTGCTCTTCGGCTGGATGCACATGACCTACCTCATGCGCACCGCCGCCTACCGCGACAAGGAACGTGACTACATCGCCGCCGCCCGCGTGCTCGGCGCCGGCACCCCGCGCATCCTGATGCGCCACCTCCTGCCGAACACGATGGCCATCATCGTCACGCTCGTGCCCTTCACGATCTCGGGCCTCATCTTCGCCCTCACCTCGCTCGACTACCTCGGCTTCGGACTTCCGGTGAAATACGCCAGCTGGGGACGCCTTCTCAACGACGGCCTGGCCAACCTCGCCGCCCCCTGGCTGGTGACCTCGACCTTCACCGTGCTGGTCGCCATGCTGGTGCTCATCACCTTCATCGGCGAAGCGGTCCGCGAGGCCTTCGATCCGAAAAAATTCAGCTACTACCGATGAAACTCCCCACCCGCATCACACTGCTGGCCTGCTGCGCCCTCGCGCTGGCGGG
>CBFGOB010000072.1:0-10015 GCA_965650215.1 uncultured bacterium
CATTTCATCAAAATGACCCTGCCAATGACTGCTTGGTGCTCCGGGGCGGGCTGCCACCGACAAGTCGGGGGAGCAAGCCCGCGGTCCATTCCGCCACCGGTTCAGCGGTCGATGATCATGGTGCGCGAGCCTTTGTCCGGGTGGCTGATGAGGATGGCGAGTCTGCGGACCGTCGAGGGGTCTTTCGCGGTGTGAGAAAGGTAATCGAATTTTCCGCGCAGGTCGGTGTAGCCGTCCTTGTGGAAGGCGACGCTGCCGTCGCTGCTTTCGGCATAGACCTTGACGTAGCCTTTTGGAAGGGCCTTGCCGCTCTCGGGGTCGATGACCTGAATCGTGCGTTCCGCCGACCGGGTGCGGATTTCGATCGCCTGGGAGTCGAGGATCTTGAGTTGCTTCACCTCGCCCGATTCCGCGGCGACCAGGATGTTGCCCTTCCGGAATTCCTCGGGCAGCAGCTGGGTGCTGCGGGTGCTTCCGGCCTCGAACGCCACCTCGATGGTCCGGTTCGGAACGATCGGCGGCAGCGAGGACTCGATGTCGCCATTGAGGAACGGATCCTTGGAGAACAGGACTTCGAGATCGATGTGATAGAGGCGGATCGAGGCCTTGTGGAGTCCCGAGTGCTTGAGCACGATGGTTCCCGGAGCTTCCGCGCTTTGGCGGATCTCGAGGGTTGGGTCGCTGTCCTCGGCTTCGGTGCTGGCGGCGGCGACCGGTTGCGCGATTTCATCCGCCTGGGCGATCACGCTGGCAAAGCGATCCCGCCAGATCCCCTGCGGCAATCCTTCGAGCCACGGCCGAGCGACGGCGGCTGCCTCCGCGGGTTTTTCCTGATGGAACAGGGCGACTGCGTGGAGGTAGTCGTAGGACAGGCGATGCGGCAGGGATGCCGGGTCGATGCGCGCGAAGCGTTGCAGCGCTTCTTCGATCCTGTCCTGAAGGAACAGGAAGCAGGTGAGGGCCAGTTGGTCGCTCGCGCTGAGCGAAGGTTTCCAGGCGAGGGTGTCGAGGAAGGCCTGATAGTGCTCGCGCGCGGCGGCATGGCCGAGGCGCGGCTGATCGCCGAAGGCATGGGCGCGCGGGTTGACCAGCGGGTCGAATTCCAAGAGCTGCCAGTCGTGGTGGGTGCTGGGGGTGATGGAGGCCAGCTTGCATTCAAACCATGCGCCCAGCGAGGTCGCGAGTTCGGTGTTTTCGATCAGGTCGCGGAGTGCGGCGGGGTCGTCATGCAGGACCGCGTAGCGGAACACCCCTTCGTCGAAGTGCAGCCGCTTGCGCAGGATTTCGGTCGCCTTGAGGAAGAAGCCCCGGTCGTGCAGGCGCCAGAGGATGGCATCGAGCTCGATCGTGCCGAGGTTTTCGGTCGCGAGCCGTGCGAGCACCGCTTCGGCGCTGCCATCGCGGGCGAGGACTTCCCAGGATGCCGAGTCTTCCGGGGCGGGTTCGGCGCTGACCCGGAGGCTGCGAGCCTCCGCATGGGCCAGCACGGTGCCGTTTTCCGAGACGTGGAGAGGATAGGCGCGGAAATCGCCGGCACTCGGGAAATAGAAGGCGAGCTTCAGGCGGATCACCCCAAAAGGCGGCAGGTCGTGGGCGGTTGAGAGGGTTGCCGGCGCGTCGGCAGGCATGTCGTGCAGGGGTTCCGGGTCATGGCCAGCGGGCAGCGGGTCGCGGGTGGCCAGCGGGATCGAGCCCGCCGGAATCTGCGCGAGGGTTTCGATCCGCCGCTCGATGCCCGAGGGGTTGGTGATGACCAGCGAAACCCCATAGGCCGTGCCGGTGCGGAAGTCGCCGCTGTGGGTGTTCTCGACCTGCCTGCCATTCACCGTGAGAAACGGCTCGGCGAGCGGGTGGTAGGACTGGCGGACCAGCAGCGGCGACTCGGCGGCGACTTTTTGGGTTTCGCGGGTGTCCTTGTAGAACAGCAGCATCGGCGCGAGCGCCTTCACCCTGAGCGTGTTGCCGTCGACCGTGACTTCGGGTTTCGTCGCGCTGAAGGGAAGGTCGAGCATCGCGAGGCACATCAGCGCCTCGTTCGCATTGCGGGTGCAGGCATTGAAGTGCGGCGAAGTGAAGGGGCCCTTGCCATTCCAGGCCGCGAGTTCCAGCCAGAAGCGGTGGAGTGGGATGAGTTCCTCGCCGGTGCCTCCCTGGTGGTGGTAGTAATTCGACTCCAGCCACAGCCGGGTGCGGTCGGGGAACTTGAGCGGCGGCAAAGCGCCGGGTTCCAAGCCCCATCCTTCCTCGATGCTTTTGGTGGTGACCTTGACTTGTTTCGGTGCCTCCGAATTCAAGGTTGCAGTCAGTTGTTCGACCTTGTCCAACTCGCCCGGAGTGTTGGTGACCAGAAGCGTGTTGCCGCTCAGCGTGGCGGATGCTCCTTCGGGCAAATGGATTCCGGCTTGCTTCAGCAAATCGGAAATGGGTGCGCGCGCCTTGATGAACTGGGGCGGCAATGCGCTGGTGTCGGCGAAGGGATCGGCTTCGGCGCTGCCCAGGTCAGCACCCATCAGCTTCGATTGAAAATCCGGCGGCACGGTGAAGCTGTGGGTGAACAGGTCCTCGCCGGTTTCGGTTTGGGGGACGAGGGTGACGGCGTAGTCGTCGACCCTGAAGCGCATTTTCGTGGCGTCGCAGAGGTAGCGGATCGCCTCGGCGATCGGGATGTTGCGCAGCTTCAGCTGGCCGATCCGGGCTGAGGATGCGGCCGGGCCGCGGCACAGGATGTTGATGCCCTTCTTCGCCGGGTCGAGTTCGAGGCTGTCGAGTTCCATCGACCGCGCGCGGAGGAAGTCGATCGCCTCTTCGAGGCTGACGTCCTCGAAGTCGATGCGGGGGATGACGATGCGGCGGAGTTTTTCCGTGAGGTATTCGGCGCCGCTCGAGCTTTCGCTGGAAGCGGCAAGTGGGGCCGGCGAGTTGCGGGCATCCAGCTCCCAAGCCTTGTCGACTTGGGTCATCAGTTCCGCGCGGGTGTGGTCGTAGGCGGCGCGGTAGTAGTCGGATTTCGCGTTGTGGATCCGCTCGAGCCCCTGCCGGGCTGCGCTGCTGTAGGGGGCGATGCGCAGGACCGACTCGTACTGTTGTTTCGCCAAATCGTATTTGCCGAGATCGAAATGGCCTTCGGCCAGAACCAGCAGGCGGTTGATCAGGGACGAGTTGGCCGCGATGCCGAGCGAATCGTCGGCCGAGAGGTCGGCCCCCTTGAGCGTTTGTGAGAACAACACGGTTTCCGCATCCGGCGAGGGCGCTTCGAGTTGCCAGCGGAGATCGAGTTCGCGGGCGATGTCCTTTTGGGCCAAGGGCAGCTTTTGGGCGAGCAGGGCCTTTTCGGCGGCATTCAGGCTGGCGAAGGCGTGCGGCTGCAGGTAACGGCCCAGATCGCGGTCGAGCAGGTAGTCGTCGATGAACTGCGGCTGCGGTTTCGCGGCGAGCAGGGCTTTGACGTGCCGGTCGAAAAAGTCCCGGTCCTTGCGGGCGAGAAAGAGGTGGAGTTCGTGGCAGTGGTGGGTGGAGAGCTTGTCGAGTTTTTCTTTTTCGCTGAGGGTCGGCCAGCGACTGAGGAACGAGAAGTCGCGCAAGTCCTTGCTGTCCATGCTGCCCAGCAGGAACTGATAGGCTTCGCCCAGGGTGGTGAAGGCCCGCCAGTCGGCATCCAGCAGGTTCTGGATTTCGACCTCCGCGCCGGGAGCGAGTGCGGCGACCGAGCGGGTCGCGACATGGTGGGCATTCGGAGACAGAGGCCGTGCGAGGCGGCGATCGCGCAGCGGGGGGTCTGATGCGGGAAGTGGCAGCATCAGCGTGTCCGAGGCCTCGGTGTCGGCGGCGATGATTTCAATCGCCTGCGCACCCGCAAAGCGGTCGAGCGGGACTTGCAGCCTGCCTTGGGCGTCGGGTGTGAGGTTGAACCCGACGACGGCGGGCTGGCCGAGGAAGTCGAGGCTTGTCTGGGTGTCGGTCGACGCTCCGCCACGGCGTTTTCTCATCGCCATGGGAATCGAGCCGAAGGGATCGGCGATGCCGCCAGAGCTGCTGCCGCCGTAGCCTTCGCCGCCCGACGTGTCGTCCTGTTCCAGATCGTCAGGGCTCCAGCGGTGAAGCAGTTGGCCTGGGTGGGGCAGCATGACGCCGGGAAAGGTGGCGCTTGTGCGGCGGTCGAGGATATAGCGCATTTCGTCGCTCAGCTGTCGCTTGGTGAGGTAGGCATTGCGGATGAATCCGCGCCGGATCCGCGGGCTTGCGGCCGATGGCTGTGGAAAGGCGGCCTTGCCGGCCTGCCAACCGGAATGCAGGTAGCGTTTGCCGACGACGGTGATGCGGGTGTCGGGTCCGGCATTCTGGAGCGTGATGGCCAGTGTCTTGCCTTGCAGGTTGGCGGAGAGGATCGTCGGCGCGACCGGGTCGATGCGAGGCAAGATGGTTTCGGCGGTGACCCACAGGTCGCCGCGCATGGCGTCGGCAGGCAGGACTTCGATGTCGCAGGGCTTTTCATCCTGGACCAAGCGGTAATGTCCCGGTCGGAGCTGGCGGATAACGAGATGGGAGTCCTTGACGGTGAGGCGCGAGCCGAGGTCCTCGATGCAATCGGCACGGGCATCGCTGCCGTCCGCAATGCGATGCAAGGTGATGCGGGCGGGATCGATGGCAGCCGCGGGACGGGTCATCGGGATCCTCAGCTCGCGATCCGGGGTGATGGTGTATCGGCGCGGGACCTCGATCTGTCGCGTCGGCGGGCAGAACGGGGTGGCGGAGATGCTTGAGGAGCTGGCGACGACTTTTCCGATGTCCTTGAGTGGTCCGAGCTCGATGCGTCCCGCCTCATTGGTGCGGAGGCGGAGCTCGATGACGTTTTGGAAATCGCGGTGCAGCAGTGCCAGTGTGATCGGGCGCTGGGGCAGGGCCTCGCCGTTGCGGCCGCGAAGCTCGAGCCGGTAGCCGGCGGTGGTGCCCGAGAACAGGGCGGTGCCGATCTCGGCACTCAGCAGTGCGCCGTTGAGCGTGTAGCGCTGCGATTGGCGGAGGGTCAGCGGTTGGTCCGAAGTTTTGGAATCCACCGTGGCCGATGCGGTGAGTGTGAGCGAAAGCAGATCAGCGGGGACCAGGAAAGGGATGGCATTGGTTTCCGCGAGGACCAGCGGGTCGGCGATCACGCGCTCGGTCACCACGCCGCCCAGCAGCTCCGCCTTGAGGATCAGGCTGGCATTTTTCAACAGCCCGAGCGGGACCGCTTGGCCGTGGTTCGTGAGACGGCTGCGCAGGTGCAGGGTGCTCGTCTGGTTGGCAAGCAGTTGCTCGCGGTCGAGGTGGAACGACATCTCGAGCTCGAACGCGTCGTCGCGCGCGCCGAGTTCGATCGATTCGCTGAGCTTGCCGGCGCGGATCGTGCCGCTGCGGCGGGCCTGCTTGCCCGAGTTGGGAATGAGGATCCGCCCGGCGCTGGAAGAGAAGCGTTCCGAGCCGAGTTCGAGGGTGAACTCGTCGACCGCCTGAGAGTGTTCGTTGAAGAGGCGGAGTTCCTGGCCTCCGGCCGTCCGGCTGAGGTAGGGAGTGATGGTGCCCTTGCGGACCATGGCACGGGCCGAGATGCGGCCGGAGACGAACTCGACCATCCAGGTTCCTGCACCCTTGAGCTCCGGCAAGGCGATATGTTCGCGGTGCAGCACGGCCGGGCCTTGGGCAAACGTAAGGTTGCGCGTGTGATGCGGCACCAGACCGTCGAGATCCGTCGAAACGCCAACCTGCATCGCCGCCGGTTTCGGGTGGAGCTCGTAAATGCGGATCCGCAGCGACGGGGTGTTCTTCAGCACCAGCGGCAGGGACACCTCGTCGGCAGAGGAAAACACCTGCGGCGCCCCCGGCGCGAAGTCGATGCGGGTTTCCTCCCGCAATTCGCGGAACTCGTCGGGCGAAAGCAGGGCGGCATGCGGTTTCGGATCGGCGCCGGCGAGGATGCGCGCACGGGCATGCAGGATGGCGAGCGGCTTTTCGCGGATCAGCGGCACGAGGTCCTTGTCGACCGTGTCGGACTGCGCGAGGAAGTGACCCAGATAGGATTCGACCAAGTCCGTGTCGTCGCTCACCGTTTCGCATTGCGTGACCCGGTTGAGCGCGGAGCTCGCCTGGAAATACGACTTCGATTCCTTGTCCGGGCGGATGATCGCGTGCTGCTCCCGCGGCAGGGCGAGGTAACTCAGGAAATCCGCCTTCGGGTGCTTGCCAAGCATCTGTTGGAGGCGCAGGTGGTGATAGAGGATGTGGGCCTTGAGGTCGTTCTGCGACGCCGGCAGCGAACGCGCGTAGTCGAGGCATTCAGTTAGAAAGGCGGCGTGGGCCTGCAAGTCGCGGTCGAGCGCGGCGGGTGAGGCCGGCCGGCATTTCCGCAGGTAGGCGACGTTGAACTCCTGGTTCGACCGCAGCGCGGGAACCGCTTGCCGCAGCGCGTCCATCTGCGCGAGGGTCAGTGCGGAAAGATCGAGGTCTCGGATTGCGAGCGAGGGCTTGAGCGACAGTGCCTTGACCAGCAAGGCCGCGTATCGGGGATGATGGATGAGTTTGAAGTGGTTGGCGAACCAGCGGACCTGATGTTCCGGGAACGCGTCCAGGCGGTCGAGTTCGGCATGGAGTGCCTGCGGAGAGTAGAGCGTGTAGGGAGCGCTGCGGTTTTCGATCGCGGCCTGCTTGCGGAACGCATCGGCGCTGATCCGGGCCGGATCGATCCGTGTCGGCAGCGCCTGTTCCTCGGCCGCCGAGTCGGGCCGGGTGTCATTGAAGTCGAGGTCCGCTTCGCGCTTCCATTCCGCGAGTGCCGACTTCGGGTCCTGATCATAGTTCTTGAGGATGCGGCGGATCTCGAGGGTGTCGATGCCTTCGTCGGAAACCGGCCGGGTTTCGGCTTCCGTCGCCGCGCGCCAGGCGGCGAGTGTTTGCCGGTATTCCTGCTCGCGGCCCTGGAGCTGGTGGTCGAGGGCGGTGTGGAAATACCAGTCGCGGGTTCCGGGGCTCAGCATGGCCAGCGCCGCGGGCCGGCTGGCAGGGTCGGCGAAGGATTCGCGGAACTGTTCGGGGTTGGCCTGAAGCACGACGGTCCCGAGCAGAAGCGGAAGCAGGGTTTTCATCCGGTGCTTATCCCTCAAAGCCCTGCTCAGTGGAAGCTGGAAACCGCGGAATGAGCGGCCCGACCGATGCGTTAGGAAACCCGGAGCCTCGGGCATTCCGTCCGCTCATGGCATGAAAAATGCAATTCAGGGTTGTCTTTCCAAAAGATCTATAGATAGTTAAGTTACCTTGATTAAAAGTGTTCATCGGTTCGGACAAGGGATGGTCACCGCAATTCGGAGTGGTGAATCCATCGGTTGGCAGGCGGTTGCCGCGGTCCGGAACGGTCTTTTTCCTCTCTAAACTCCCCATCATGATCGACCACTCCACCACCACCCAGTGCGCCCTGTTTGATGAGCCCTCCCCGAGCGCCAAGTTGGCCAGAAAACGCAGCGCCGGGGCGCCGAGCCCGACGGATCTCGGCCTGATCGGGCCCTCACAGATGGTCAAGAACTACGTGTTGGACACCAACGTGCTGCTGCACGATCCGGCGTCGCTCGAGCGCTTCAAGGAAAACCACCTCTGCATCCCGGTGGATGTGCTGGCCGAACTCGACAAGTTCAAGAGCGAGCAGACCGAGCGCGGTGCCAACGCGCGCCGGGTGCACCGCCGCCTCACCGAGATGTTTTCCTGCTCGGAAGTGGTGACCCAGGGGGTGACCAACGAATTCGGCGGCACGGTGAGGCTGGTGATCTACGACCCGGCGGTGTGTCCGAAGAACTCGGAGATCCTCAACCACTTCCACCGCGTCTTTCCCGACCGCGAACGGGTCGACCACCGGATCCTCGCGGCCTGCCTGCTGCTGATGCAGCACAACAGCGCGCCGGTCGTGCTGGTGACCAAGGACATCAACATGCAGCTCAAGGCCCGCGCGGTGGGCATCGAATGCCAGGACTACCTCAACGACAAGGTCGATGTGCGCGAGGTTTCCAACTACGATGTGTGTCGTATTGAAGTCGATGGCAACGAGCTCCAGCGCTTCGCGAGCAGCGGCAGGATCGATCTCGATCCCGGGCGCGGTCACGGCCTGGCGGTGAACGAATACGTCCTGTTAGGGGTGAGCGAGCGCCAGACGATGCCCGCCCGCCACACCGGCGAGGGCGGCTTTGTCCGCCTCAACTTCCCCGAGGCGCTCAAGATCCCCGACGGCCAGTCGCTCAAGCCGCTCAACCTCGGCCAGCGCTGCCTGATCGACGCCCTGCTCAATCCCGACATTTCGCTGGTGACCTGCTATGGCCATGCCGGCACCGGCAAGACGCTGGTCGCGGTGGCGGCGGGCCTGCACGAGATGTTCAACCGCAAGTACAACGGCATCACGGTGAGCCGTCCGGTGGTGGCGATGGGCAGCCAGCTCGGTTTCCTGCCCGGCACGCTCGATGAGAAGATGCGTCCGTGGCTGCAGCCGATCCACGATGCGCTCGACCTGCTGATGCGTCCCAACACCCCGCTGGGTCCGCGCCGCAAGAAGCAGAAGGAGGGGGAGGGCAGCACCAAGAAGCCTTATGAGATGCTCATGGAGCAGGGGGTGATCGAGGTCGAGGCCCTGTGCTACATCCGCGGCCGTTCGATTCCGAACCGCTTCTTCATTCTCGATGAGGCCCAGCAGCTCACGCCGCAGGAGGCGAAGACGATCGTCACCCGCATGTCGAAGGATTCGAAGCTGGTGCTGGTCGGTGATCCGGCCCAGATCGACAACCCCTACGTCGACAGCCGCAGCAACGGCCTCGTCTACACCCGCAACCGCCTCAAGGGTCAGCCTTTTGTCGCCCACGTCGCGCTCAACCGCGGCGAGCGCTCCGAGTTGGCGGAGGCGGGAGCGAGTCTGATGTAGTGGCTTCTTTTCTTGTGCGCGGTCGTGGCGCTGCCAATCTCGAGTCCGTGAGTCGTCCCTTGAGCATCTGGCTGATCGGTGACGGCAAGCCCGGGCATGAGAATCAGTCGCTGGGCTTGGCCGAGGCGATCGGCCGTCTGCGGCCCTGTGAGCTGCACCGGATTTCCCTGGCCGGCGAGCGGGCAGGGTGGCGGCGGCTGCGGCGGGCGTTGGCCATTGCCAAATCCCTGCCCCGACCGGACCTGATCCTGGCGGCCGGTCATGCGACCCATCTGGCGCTGCTGGCTTTGAAATGGACCTACCGCGCCAAGGCCGTGGTGTTGATGCGTCCGAGTCTGCCGATGGCGTGGTTTGATCTTTGTCTCGCCCCCGAACACGATTTCATCCGTCCGCCGTCGCGCCCGAACCTGCTGTTGACGCGGGGGGCGATCAACCGGGTGGGCGAAGGTGCGGCTGATGCGCGCGGGAAATTGATCCTGATCGGCGGGCCGTCGAAAACCCATGCCTGGGATGCACCGGCCTTGATCGGGTGCTTGCGGCGGATTGCGGTCGGCGGGGGCTGGGAGCTAACGGATTCGCGGCGGACGCCGGAGGGCTTTCGCGACGAGCTGGCCAAGGCCCTGCCGCAGGTCCGCATCTTTCCGCACCCGGAAACCGCGCCCGACTGGTTGCCGGGCAAGCTGCATCAGGCGGCCGAGGTATGGGTGACCGAGGATTCGGTTTCGATGGTGTATGAGGCGTTGAGCAGTGGCGCGAGGGTCGGCTTGCTGCCGGTGCCGCGTTTGCGCGGGACTTCGAGGGTGCTTTCGGGTCTGGAGCGCCTGGTGCGCGAGGGATACCTGAGGACTTACGACCAATGGCTGGAGGATCCGGTCCTGCCGGCAGCGCCCCAGCCCTTGCGCGAGGCGGAGCGCTGCGCGGCCTTCGTGCTGCGCCGCTGTGGCGAACAGACGGATCCCGGGGGCTGAGGGAAGCTGAGTCAAATCGCGTCGGCCTTGCGCGGCGTTCTGCCTTTTGGTGCTGGCCAGCACTGTGGAGGATTCGGTAGGTTCCGGGCGATGACTCTCGCACTGTTGGAACCTTCAGACT
>CBFGOB010000073.1:0-9961 GCA_965650215.1 uncultured bacterium
GGTCAGCCGCAGCGGCGGCTCGCTGGGCGCCCTCACCATCGCCTACTCGACCGTCGCCGGCACCGCCTCCGGCTCGACCGACTTCACCCCCACCGCCGGCACCCTCACATGGGCCAATGGCAACGCCGACACCCAAACGATCTCGATCCCGATCAGCGCCGACGCGATCGCCGACACTCCGGAAACACTTCAACTGAACCTCGGCGAAGCGCTCATCGGCGGTGCCATCCTCGGCGCACGCCAGCAGGCAAGCGTCACCATCGGCACCGCGTTCGAAAACTGGTCGGCAAGCCACTTTTCCGCGGCGGAACTCAACGACCCCGCCATCAGCGGCGATGCGGCCGACCCCGATGGCGACGGCCTCTCAAACCTTGCCGAATTCGCGCTCTGCCTGAATCCCCGAAGCTCCGACCGCGGCCAGGCCTGGACCCTGTCTGTCCAAAACCTCGCGGGCAGCGACTACCTCACGCTCAGCTTCCGCCGCAGGACCCCCGCGCTCGACCTCAATTACGTGGTGGAAGCCGACGACCAACTCGACGCGCCGGTCTGGGAAAGCACCGGCATCCTCGTCGGCACCCCGACAGCCCATGGCGACGGCACGGAAACCGTCACCTTCCGCGACACCGTCCCCGTAGACTCTGCGGTCCGGCGCTTCATGCGCGTGAACGTCACCCGCACGCCCTGATCGATTCCCAGATTGCGGGTCCGCCCGGGATGCGCCACAGTCGCCGCATGTGGACGCCAGTACGTGAATTCGAAGACATCCGTTACGAAACGACGGATGAGGGGAAAATCGCCAAAATCACCATCAACCGCCCCGAAGTGCGCAATGCCTTCCGGCCGAAAACCGTTTCCGAGCTGCTGCAAGCCTTCGACCACGCCCATGAAGACCCGCGCGTCGGCGTCATCATCCTCACCGGGGCAGGCGATCTGGCCTTCTGCTCCGGCGGCGACCAAAAGGTCCGCGGCCACGCCGGATACATCGGCGACGACGGCGTCCCGCGCCTCAACGTCCTCGACCTGCAGAAGAAAATCCGCTCGCTGCCGAAACCGGTCGTCGCCATGGTCGCCGGCTACGCGATCGGTGGCGGCCACGTGCTGCACATCGTCTGCGACCTCACAATCGCCGCCGACAACGCCCGCTTCGGCCAGACCGGCCCGAAGGTCGGATCCTTCGACGGCGGACTCGGATCCAGCTACCTCGCCCGCATCGTCGGCCAGAAAAAAGCCCGCGAAATCTGGTACCTCTGCCGCCAATACGACGCCCGGCAAGCCCTCGACATGGGCTTGGTCAACACCGTCGTCCCCCTCGCCGAACTCGAAACGGAAACCCTCAAATGGTGCCGCGAAATGCTCGCCCACTCGCCCCTTGCCCTGCGCTGCCTCAAGTCCGCCCTCAATGCCGACTGCGACGGCCAGATGGGTCTGCTAGACCTCGCGGGCAACGCCACCCTGCTCTACTACATGAGCGAGGAAGGCCGCGAAGGCAAACAGGCCTTCATCGAAAAACGCCCGCCCGATTTCTCGAAATTCCCCAGGGTCCCGTGATCCGCATGGCGGAATGCGATGGATGATTGGTGGTGAGTGATTCTTGCGAAAAGTGCGCCACCTCCGGACCGAAGCATTCCCACAGAGCCGATCACCGATCACCATGAACCGAGGCGCAGCCTCAACCATGCACAGCACCGACGCCATTGCGATCCGCCAGACCCGGCTTACGGAAACCAGCCTGATTGTCCACTGGTTCACCGAAAACCACGGACTGATCAAGACCGTCGCCAAGGGTGCCCGCAGGCCGAAGAGCCCCTTCGCCGGCAAACTCGACCTCTTCTTCGGCGGCGAAGTGACCTTCCAGACGGCGAAAAGCGGCGAACTCCACATCCTGCGCGAAGTCTCGATCCGCGACTGGCGCGAGGGCCTGCGCCAAAACTACACCCGCACCCTGCTGGCCGCCTACTGCTGCCAACTGCTCGAGTCGGCCGTCGAACCGGAGCACCCGGAACCCGATCTCCACGACCTCCTGAAGCGCGCCCTCAACCACCTCGCCGCCGAAGAGCCGACACTGCGAGCCCTGAAACATTTCGAAAAACAGCTCTGCCAGCACCTGGGCATCTCCCATGTCCAGCAGAGCCCCGACACCACCCTGCTGCACGCCATCGGCAGATTGCCCGCCACACGCGCGGAACTGTGCGAGCGCCTGCAGGCCTAACGACCCGGCCGGGCGGCGCGCTTTTCCCCGCTCTTTCCGCTCGTCATCGGCCACCCTTTGCGATTATCTATGCGGCTGCCGTCGTATCGACGGGTTTTCATCCAAGCCGCATCCCACTCCCTTGAAAACCGACATCTACCAACTCCTCCACAAGGGCAAGCATGCCGAAGCGATGCTGGAAGCCCAATCCGCGGTCGAGGCGAAACAACACCAGCTGGACCCCCACAACCCCGCCAGCGTCCGCGCCCACGCCGCCGCCCTCGAAACCCGCGGCGACGTCCACCGCGAAATGGACGACCTCGAATCCGCCAGGCAGGACTATCAGCTGGCGATCGAGGAACTCGGCGAGGACCCCGAAGCCTATGCGCTGATCGGCAGCCTTTATTCCTCGCTCGGCGCGATCTGGCACGTCGCGGGCGACTCGGCGGCGGCCGCCGAATGCTGGCAGGCCGCCATCCGCTACTTCGAAAGCTGCAACCCGCCGCTGATGGTCGACCTCGCGACCACCGCCAACAATCTCGGCTTCCTCTACAAGTATGCCGGCGATTTCGACTCGGCCGAAAACTGCTTCCTGCGCGCCCTCGAGGCGCTCTATCAGGAACTCGGCCAGAACGACGAACAAACCGCCACCGTCTCCTGCAACCTCGGCACGCTCTATCAGCAGACCGGCTTTTACGACCAGTCGATCAAGATGCACACGCTGGCGCTGAACGCCCGGCTCAAAATCCTCGGCAAGGCCCATCCGGACACCGCCCAGTCCAATAACAACCTCGGCCTCGCGTTCGCCGAGGTCGGCGACGCGAAGTCGGCAATCAGCCACTTCGAGGACGCCCTCAAGTGCTTCCGGTCGCTGGGCCCGGAATACCGCGACGACTTCGAGGCAACCTGCACGAACCTCAGCACCTTCCTGCGCAACATCGGCGAAACCGAAAAGGCGGACCAGATCGCCAGCGGGAACTTCTAACGATTTTTCAGATCAGCGGCGCGATCACCAGCGCCACCACGCTCATCAGCTTGAGCAGGATGTTGAGCGATGGCCCCGAGGTGTCCTTGAAGGGATCCCCCACGGTGTCGCCCACCACCGCCGCCTTGTGCGCCTCACTGCGCTTGCCGAGGCGGTGGCCATTCACCTCGCAGCCCTCCTCGATCATTTTCTTGGCGTTGTCCCATGCCCCGCCGGCATTGGCCTGGAACAAGGCGAGCAAGACCCCGGAGGTTGTCACTCCCGCAAGCAAGCCACCGAGCATCTGCGCGCCCGAGTCGGCACCCAGCAGGTTTCCGCCAAAACCCACCAGCACCGGCGCCAACACCGCCAGAAGGCCGGGCCTGACCATCTCGCGGATCGCCGCCTTGGTCGAAATCTCGACGCAAGTGTCGTATTCGGCCTGACCGTGGGCGTCCTCGTACGCCTTGCGGTCCTCCGCCGGCCATTCGTCGTCCGGCCGTCCATGGTTGCGATTCATCGCCGCAAGGCCGGCCTTGAGACCCGGAATCTCGTGAAACTGGCGCCGCACCTCCTGGATCATCGCCATCGCCGCCCGGCCAACCGCCTCCATCGCCAACGCGGAAAACAGGAAGGGCAGCATGCCGCCGACAAACAAGGCCGCCACGACCTCGGGATCGGTCAGCTCGATCGCCAGGACCCTGCCGTGGGTCGCTTCCCAGGTCGTCCGGAACGCGGAAAACAAGGCCAGAGCGGTCAAGGCCGCCGAGCCGATCGCAAAGCCCTTGCCAATCGCCGCCGTCGTGTTGCCCACCGCATCGAGCTTGTCGGTGCGCTGACGCACTTCGGCGGGCAAGCCACGCATCTGGGCGATGCCGCCGGCATTGTCGGAAATCGGCCCGTAGGCATCCACCGCCAGCTGCACGCCGGTGTTGGCCAGCATCCCGACCGCTGCAATCGCGATCCCATACAATCCGGCAACATGGTAGGACACCAGAATCGCCGCCGCCAGCATCAGGATCGGCAAGGCGGTCGACCGCATGCCCACCCCCAGCCCGGCGATCAGGTTGGTCGCCGGTCCAGTCACCGACTGTCTCACGATGCCCCACACCGGCTTGGTGCGCGTGCCGGTGTAATGTTCGGTGATGTAGCCAATCCCGATCCCGGAGGCCAAGCCGACCGCAATCGCGATAAAGACCCCCAAGGCACTGTAGGTCGTGCCGGCATGCGTCCACTGCGCGGGCAACATCTGGTTCACGATCACCCAAGTGCCGCCGAGCATGATCAAGCCCGCGACGATCTCGCCGGTGTTGAGCGCATGGTGCGGACTCCCGCCGTTGTTCACCCGGACCAGAAAGCAGCCGATGATCGATGCCACAATGCCCAACCCCGCCAGCAGCATCGGCAGCATCACCGCACCCAGACCGTTGGAGGACTCGAAGCCCGCCACCCCCAGAAAGGTCGTTCCGATGACCATCGTGGCAATGATCGATCCGACATAGGATTCGAAAAGGTCCGCGCCCATGCCGGCCACATCGCCGACATTGTCGCCGACATTGTCCGCGATCGTCGCCGGGTTGAGCGGATGATCCTCGGGAATCCCCGCCTCAACCTTGCCAACCAGATCCGCACCCACATCCGCCGCCTTGGTGTAGATGCCACCGCCGACGCGCGCAAACAAGGCAATCGACGAAGCCCCGAAGGAAAAGCCGGTGATGATGTTCATGACCACCCGCGCCGAATCCTCGTCCACCATCATGCCGCGATGGCTCCAAAACAAAATCCCCAAGCCGAGCAGGCCGAGACCCACCACCCCGAGACCCATCACCGACCCACCGGCGAAAGCGATCGCCAGACCCGCACCAAGGCTCGTGCGCGCCGCCTGGGTGGTGCGGACGTTGGCCTGGGTCGCCACCCGCATCCCGATGAACCCCGCGAGCGCGGAACAGACGGCTCCCATCACAAACGAAAGCGCCACCATGGGGTGACTGGTCTCCGACATGAGCCCGCCGGCGAGCAGCAGCAGGGCCACGCACGCCACAAAGACCGCCAGCACCTTGTATTCGGCCTTCAGAAATGCCATCGCTCCCACCGCGATCGCATCGGCGATCCGCCCCATCTTCTCGTCCCCCGGATCCTGCCGGGCCACCCAGGCGGCCCGCCAAAACGTGTAGGCCAGTGCCAAGACGCCGAACAACGGAATGAGCATGCCCAGGGTTTTCATCGGGGTCGGAAAATCGAATGAGCGAAACCCGGCTTATACGCTTCCACCCGGCAAGAGACAAGAAATCAATGCCCCGCCGGCCATGCCCGGCCCAGACCAGTCCTCCGCTGCGGCCCCCGCCGTTCTTCCCTTGCGCGCCGGCCGATGCGCCGCTACATCCCCCTGCGCCATGGCCACCATCAATTCCAATTTCCTCAAACTGAAAGCCGGATACCTGTTCCCCGAAATCGCCCGCCGGGTGAAAGCCTACAGCGAGGCGAATCCCGACAAGGCCGCCCGCATCATCCGCTGCGGCATCGGCGACGTCACCGAGCCGCTGCCACCGGCCGTGGTGAAGGCGATGCACGAAGGCGTGGACGAAATGGCCAGCCGCGACACCTTCAAGGGCTACGGCCCGGAACAAGGGTACGAGTTCCTCCGCCAGGCGATCGTCGACCACCAGTTCGCCGGCCTCGGCATCTCCGCCGACGAGGTCTTCATCTCCGACGGCTCGAAATGCGACACCGGCAACATCCTCGACATCTTCGGCAAGGGGAACGTCATCGCCATCACCGACCCGGTCTATCCGGTCTACGTCGACACCAACGTGATGGCAGGCAACACCGGCGAAGCCGATGCCAAGGGCGCCTACTCCGGATTGCTCTATCTGGAATGCAATGCGGCCAACGGCTTCGTCGCCGATGTGCCGTCGCAGAAGGCCGACATCATCTACCTCTGCTTCCCCAACAACCCGACCGGCGCCGTCGCCACCCGCGCACAACTCGAGGCCTGGGTGAAATACGCCAAGGCCAACGATGCGATCATCCTCTTCGACGCCGCCTATGAGGCCTTCATCCAGGACCCGGCGATCCCGCGCTCGATTTTCGAAATCGAAGGCGCCCGCGACTGCGCGATGGAATTCCGCTCGTTCTCGAAGAACGGCGGCTTCACCGGCGTGCGCTGCGCTTATATCGTCATCCCGAAATCCCTGAGCGGCAAAGCCGACGACGGCAGCCGCGTGCCGCTCCACCAACTCTGGAGCCGCCGCCACAGCACGAAGTTCAACGGTGCCTCCTATCCGGTGCAAAAAGCCGCCGCCGCCGTGTTTTCCGAACAAGGCAAACAGGAAGTCGCCGCGCTCATCGAGCACTACATGGGCAATGCCAAGCTCCTGCGCGAAGCCGCGGCCGCCGCAGGCCTGCCGGTCTTCGGTGGCGTCAACGCCCCCTACGTCTGGGTCGGCTGCCCGGCCGGCCTCAGCTCCTGGGACATGTTCGACAAGATGCTCGAGGAAGCCCAGGTTGTCATCACCCCGGGCTCCGGCTTCGGCTCGGCCGGCGAAGGCTACTTCCGCATCTCCGCCTTCAACTCCCGCGCCAACGTCGAGGAAGTCTGCCGCCGCCTGAAAGCGCTGGTCGCGTGAGCGTGGCGGCGGATTCCATCCGCCACGCCGATCCACCCAACAGGCAACCGCCAACCCTCACTCTTCAGGCGGCCGGTCATCCGGATCGACATGCCAGGGCAGCCCGAGGTTGGCATTGCGCTGCAGCTCGGCGATGACCTGCGCGCCCAACAGGAGGATCAGCGCGATCGCCTCAAGCGTCAGTACCACGACCACCAGCGTGGTCATCGACCCGTACACCAGGTTCACCATCGAGAATTTGGCGTAATAAAAACCTAACAACTGGCGCGTCGCCTCCCACAGCAGGGTCGCGGTGAAGCCGCCGGCCAGGGCCAGGCGGGTCGAAATGCGAGCCACCGGCATGATCTTGTAAAACAGCGAAAACAACAGGAACAACCCGAGCACCCCGGCAAGATAGAGGATCGTCCCCGAATGCGAGCTGAGGATCTCACGCATGCCGGGCACCAGGCCCGCCAGCCATCCGCGCGAGCCGATCAGGAAGTGAAGGAAGGTGATCCCCAACAAGCCGAGGGAGATCAGCACGATGAACAGGAAGGGCAGCAGCGCCGAAACCCAGAACTTGCGCCGCAAGGTCGGCAAGGGACGCTTGAACAGCATTGCAAAGGCATCCTCGAGCACCCGGAACGCCGTCGAACTGAAAAACAACAGCACCCCCAAACCCACCCACCCGGCGACATCCCGCACCCGCATGAAGTCCTCGAGCGCGGTGGTGACCACCGGCACGAAACCGGGGGCGATCAGGCCCACCTCCTGCAGGATCAGGCGCGTCAGCACGTCGGGGTCGGCGAAGTGCGACGACAGGGTCAGCAGCACCGCGCAGAGGGGGATCAGCGACAGCATCAGGTGGAAGGCCACCGAACTCGTGATCAGCAGGCCATGGTTCTGGAAAAAGAAATCGCGCAGCACTCGCCACGCGAAGCGGACAATCCTGGGCCAACGGACATTCACCGCCCGCATTCCATACCTTCCCTCTCCATCACGCAAACCGATTCTGGAAATGGATGCCGTCACCACCGCGCCGACCGCCACCGCTCCCGCGTTCAATGCGGAATGCCGAACTTGTGGGCGGCCGAGTGTTCCGCCTCGTGGGTGACGCTTTGCAAGGGCACACCGTGCTGCTCCGCGGCCTTGCGGCAGTCCTCATACTCCGGAGTCGCCCGCAGGCCGCCATCCGGCAAATGGGCGATCTTCACCGCAATCGGGCCATAGCGGGTTTCCACGGTATCGAAGTGACGGTGCAACGAGTCCCTGCGCGTCTCGGATCGCCGCACCCCGAGGGTCGAGGTTTCCTCGAACAACACCCGCGTCAGATGATCCGCATGCTCGGGTTTGGCCAGCACCTTGACGACCTGCGCAGGCCGGTCCTTCTTCATCTGGCCGGAAACCGTCAGCACGTCCAACGCGCCCTCTTCCATCAGCCGCCGGCAGGCATGGCCGATGGTCTCACCCCGGTCGTTGTCGAGGTGGGTCTCGAGCACCGTGATGGTTTCCGTCATCCAGGACCCGCTCGGCGTGGAGTCGCCTAACAAAACCCGCAATACGTTGGGGATCAGCAAATCACGGGTCCCGGCGCCATAGCCGACTTCCCGCAGCGTCATCGATGGCAAGGGCCCCCAGGCATCCGCCAGCTCGACCAGCAAGGCCGCGCCGGTAGGCGTGACGAGTTCCTTCTCGATCGGCGATCCATACACCGGCACGCCTTTGAGCAAGCCGACCGTCGCCGGTGCCGGCAGCGGAATCTGGCCATGCGCGCCCTGCACGAATCCACGTCCCATCGGCAGCGGCGAGACGACGACCCGCTCGATCCCCAGCCATTCAACCCCACCCAACACACCCACCACATCGACGATCGCATCCACACCGCCGACTTCATGCAAATGGACGGCATCGACCGACATGCCATGGATGCCCGCCTCGACTTCGCAGATCCGGGTGAAGACACGCAGCGCCCGTTCCTTGACGCGCGAGGAAAGATGCGACTGCCCGATGATTTCGCGGATCTCCCGCAGATGCCGCTCGGGCGCGCTGTCATGGGCATGGACATCGACCTTCGTCGCGCCGAAGGCATTCTTGGAGACCTTGTTCACATGCAGGTGGAAGTCCTCGAGGTGCAGCTTGGCGAGCTCCGCTTCAAGCGCGGCGACGGGCAGTCCGGCATCGACGAGGGCGCCGAGCAGCATGTCGCCGCTGGCACCCGCAATGCAGTCGAAATAGGCGGTTTTCATAGGGGATGTTCTGGGGTGGATTGGAGAATGCGATGGGCGGCCATCGCCGCACCGAAGCCGTTGTCGATATTGACGACCGAAAGTCCGGACGCACAGGAGTTGAGCATGCCCAGCAGCGCCGCAAGCCCTTCGAAAGCCGCGCCATAACCGACACTGGTCGGCACGGCGATCACCGGCGCCGCCACCAGACCGCCGACGACGCTGGGCAGGGCCCCTTCCATCCCGGCCACCACGATAACGACGGAGGCGGCGCGGATTTCATCCATTCTGGAATGCAGGCGGTGGATGCCCGCCACGCCGATGTCGTTGAACTCCCGCACCGCATGCCCGAGAAACGCCAGTGTGGCCGCCGCTTCGGCCGCAACCGGCAGGTCGGAGGTTCCTGCCGACACCAAAGCCACAAAACGCGTGTTAGAAGCAGGCATGACCCCAAGCGATATCGTCCGGCTCAGCGCGTCGTATGCCGCATCCGGCAAGGCTGCCAGGACCTCGGCCGCACGGTCGGCCGGGAGGCGCGTGCCAAAGGCACGGCCGTTCGCCGCCGCCAGGGCCTGCAAATTGTCCGCGACCTGCGCAGCGGTCTTGCTCGCGCAATAGACAATTTCGGGAAATCCCTGACGCGCCAGACGTTCGGGATCGAGGGTACTGTGGGGTTCGGGGCTCATCGTCGTTCGCTTGGCAAGATCACTTCATTCATGCTGCCCGACCGGAAGCCTTCGAGGTCGATGGCGACGTAAGGAAAACCGACACTCTTGAGCGCGGTGACCACCGCCCCGCGGCAGGCAAGCAGATCCGGAAGCAACGCGGATTCGACTTCCACCCGCGCGACGTCACCATGGTCACGGACGCGGCATTGGCGGAAACCGAGTGCTTTGAGTGCCGACTCGGCCCGATCGATGCGCTTGAGCTTTTCCACCGTCACCGGCGAACCATATGGCACGCGCGACGACAGGCACGC
>CBFGOB010000074.1:0-9882 GCA_965650215.1 uncultured bacterium
GCATGTCGGAGGGGGTCCAGACGGTCGTGCTCATGATCGGCGCGAGCAGGACCGAGATCAGCGTCTCGCTGCACGCGCTCGCCACCAGCCGCCAGCGGATGCCCGAATTCCACTTTGAGATGGAAACCAACGGCACACGCGTCCCGTCGGCAGCGATGGCGGAAGCGATCGACCAATTCAATGTCTCGCCCAAGCTGGCCAACTCGGGCATGGACGAGACGCTGCGCCTGCCAGCGGCCAGCCTCGGACACTGGGCCAAGCTGCCACAGGCATGGTTCAAGTTCGTGGTCAGCCACGAAGCCGACCTCGGCGAGATCCTCGACTTGCAGATGCGCTTCGAGCTCCCCCGTTCACGGATCCTGCTGATGCCCGAAGGCCGGACGTCCGAGGCCCTGGATGCCAAGGCCGTCTGGTTGGCGGGGCGCTGCCGCGAGCTGGGTTTCCGCTTCAGCGACCGTCTCCATGTCCGCCTCTGGGGCGACCGGCGCGGAGTGTGAAATAATCCGCAACTTTCCTTGCCGAGTGGGGTTTCCTCCACGGTAATTCGATTGTCCCATGAGCCCCAAACCCCAAGTTCCGCAACACGCCGAGGATCAGGATCCCGTGTGGGATTTGCTGGCCAAATCGCCGACCACCCAGGCCGGCCCGAATTTCGTGTCCGACACCGTGCGCTTGGCCCGGCTCACCGAGCAAGACCAGCCGTGGTGGAAGCGCCTCTGGAAGCCGTCACCCGCCAACGGGCTCGTCGCGGTGTTCGCCGCCTGCCTGGTGTTCATGATCACCGGCATCTTCCACATCCTCCCCGACTCCCCATCCAGCCCGGAGGCCCGATTCGACTCGCCACAGGCGGAAACCATCCAGGACATCGCCGAAACCGAAGTGCTGATCGCCGCCGCAGACAACCCGGGCGACTTCAGCGATCAGGAACTTGCCTGCCTCCTCGGATTTTAAGGCACTTTTCAACAATCGTAGCGCCAGCTTGCCAAGAGAGCATCTTGGGGCAATCGAAGCACCGATGAAGATGTGCCCTCAGCGAGAGCGCGCGCCCCAAAGCTTCAACGCATTCCGCAAAAAAGGTCTCACCCCTTGAATCCCGCGGGATCCGGTGCACAATGCCGCCGTGACCCCAAGTTTGATTTTCGACCTCGACGGCACGCTGGTGGACTCGCTGCCCGGCATCGCGCATTCCCTGAACCGTGCTCTCGACGCCCACCATCTGCCCCAACACTCGACCCTCGATGTGCGGGGCTTTGTGGGCGACGGCCTCAACATGCTGGTCAAACGCGCGCTGCCTGAAGACGCAAGGGAAGACCTCCTCGACGCCGTCATCGCCGACTTCAAAAAGGACTACGCCCTGAGCTGGCCGGAAGGCACCCGGCCCTATGACGGTATTCCCCTCATCCTCAAGGAATTCCAACGCAGCGGCTACCCACTGGCCGTGCTGTCGAACAAGACCCACGAATTCACCCGCACCATCACGCGCGAAGTGTTTCCCCTAATCCACTTCACCCTCGTCCTGGGACAACAACCCGGTGTGCCTCACAAACCGTATCCCGCCGGCGCCTTCAAAATCGCAAACGCCATGGGCTGCGATCCCGAACACTGCATCCTGATCGGCGACTCCAGCGCCGACATCGAAACCGCTGCCAATGCCAACATGCAAAGCATCGCGGTCACCTGGGGCTACCATGACCGGCCGAAGCTCATCGCTGCAGGTGCCACGCTCTTTGCCGACAACCCGGCCGACCTCCCGCGCCTGATCCGCCAACTCGAAACCGACTGATCCCGGATTCAATCCAACCCGGGCCAGCCGATCACGAAGCCGACGGCTCCTGGGCCTCGAAACCGGCAGCCTTGAGGTCGGAAGCAGGTGCCTTTCTGAAACTCCGCCAGCACCCGGCGGGCAGCCATGAAATGAGGATCACCAGTCCGTGGACGATGATGCAGGCCAAGAGCCAGGGAAAGGCCTTTTCCATGAAGCCGTAGGAATGCAGGCCGACCCCGAGCATGTTCACGCCGAACCAGGAAAAGGCGGTGATCGCATTGCCGAAGATCGCCATCGCCATCAGGCCCCGCTGGCGGATGTAGCCACCCCAGCGGGCATGCAGGATGACCCCGCACCACAGGACAATCATCAGGGCTCCGTTTTCCTTCGGATCCCATCCCCAGAAACGTCCCCATGACTGGTCCGCCCAGATGCCACCGAGCACGGTACCGACAAAACTGAAGAGCGTCGCGAAACAAATCACCCCATAGACCATGCTCGACAGCGCCTTCGCGCGCTCGCGGTTGAGAATCGACGTGAACATGCCGAGCAGCACGTAAGCGATGGCGATGAATCCGGCGAGGAACATCGCCGAGTAACCGAAGGTGATGACCACCACATGCGTCGCCAGCCAGAAATTGCTGTCGAGCACCGCCTGCATCATTTCCAAAGTGTCACCGCCACTTCCGAGATGGTGGGCGATGATCAGGGTGATGAATCCCACCATGCCAGAGGTCGCCGAGCCGATGCCGTCCTTGAACAGGCGCTCAATGAACAAACCGAGGATGACCGCGCCCCAGCCGACGAAAATCGCGGACGAATACAGGTTGGTCACCGGCGGACGGCCCTGAAGATACATCCGCGAGAACATGCCGAACGAGTGGACCACCAGGGCCAGCACCAGCAACAGGAAGGCAGTCTTGCGCAGCCCTTTCGGACACATCAGCCACGACGCGGCGGCAAGCAGGAAGGCCAGAACGTAAAGCACCATGCTGTGATAGAAGGGCTGCATCAGGTTGAAGTGCCACTCGTAAACGGTTTTCCCCGTCCACTCCGGATGCTCGATGTGGACCCAGCCGAGATATTCCTTTGCCACGCTCTCGAAGCCCTTGGCATCGCCCTTGCGGTAGGCATCGCCCATGTCGGCGTAACTGGCCACCGCCGCGGGGATCGTGCGCGGCGAGTCCACCCGGATCAGCGCCTCACCGGTCTTGAGCCAATCCTTCTCCTGCCCACCGGCCGGCGGTGGAACCATCAGCAGTTGGGTGTTTTGAAGTTGGGACTCGTAGCGCGCCACGGCATTCTTGAGCAGTTTCATCTGCTCGTCGGTCGGCTGCTTGCCATCCTGAATGGCCATGGCCCCGGCAGCCACCGCCTTGGCATAGCTTTCGATTTCCTTACCGAAGTTCTGGGTGCCTTCCATGTGGACGGCGCACTTCAACTGCTGGTAGTGGATCATCGCATTGCGCAGGTTGAAGATCGCGGTGTGATAGGGGCTGCGCTTCGACGCCTCGACTTCCGCAGCCGCCCGGCCCTCGACATCGATCTTTTCAAGATGCGGCTTCAGCTCGACGAAACTGCAGTCTCGCTTGTCGGCCTTCGGCAGTTCGAGCAGGCTGAGCACTTCCTGGTTGTGCACCGTGAACACCGGATAGGCATCGGCCTTCCTTTCGTCGAACAGCACATCCACAAACCAACGGACCGCTTCGACCTTGCGCTTCTTGCCGTCCTCACCCGCCACGCGCACCGACTGCTTGCCGCGCATGACCAGCAGCGAGGTGCGTGCCACGGTATCGATCGGTTTGATCCGCCCTCCGACCAACACAGGCAACTGGCTGAACGCACGGAGGTCCAATTCCGAAGCCTTTGGCTTCGGCGGCACCCAGGACATGAGAACCCATGCCAGGGCAAGGACAAGAACGAGATAGGGAATGAGTCGCTTCATGGTGTTGCAGACTTGCGGGTGCGGCGGGTGAAACCGACGAGGTGGTAAGTGAACTGGAAGATCATGCCAACGGACATGATCACACAGGCGATGTAGGGAGCCTGATAGCTCGGGTTGCGCACGACCTGCAGGACCGTGCCACGGTTGTCTTCCTGGAATCCGGACTGGTAATACGTCTCACCGTCGTAGCGCAGCGGATTGTTCATGTAGATCCGCACCTGCCGGTGCTCCTGATTCGCCTCGTCATCCAGCATCACCGTGCTGGAAAAATCCTTGGGAATCCGGGTGCCCGGATAGGTCTCATGCGTGAAATCCAGCAAGGTCAGCCGGTAGGGCTTGTAATACCGCGCGGGCCGGATCTGGACACTCCAGGTCTGATCCCCCACCTTCAGTTGCTGCGCTCCTGACAGACCCCTCGAAACCAACCAGGTGCCGAGGGACTCGCCGCCGTCAGGGATCAATTCGATCACCGCACTCAACACATTGCGCTCTTCGGTCCGGCTCGCGGGCGGCAGGGGCGTCACCGTCAAGCGCGAGCCGATGCCTTGGGTGGCGGGCGGCTTGGCCTCTCCGCCGTGGCCATGACCGACCATTTCCAGCTTCGAATTGCGATAGCGCTGCAGAACCCGGATCTCAAAGGGCAGGGAACCGTCCCGGATCCGAGCGCCTTGCTCCAGATGATCCTCGGGAATCGCCGTCACCGCTTCCTTCTGCGGGTCGCTCAGGTTGACCAAGGCCAGCTCGGCCTTCATGTCATCCTCCGAATAATTCTTCGTCTCGCCCTCCCGAATGCGCATGTAACTCGACACCGAGAACATGTCGGTGGCCAAACCGCCCGCGAGCATCACAATCAATCCGAAGTGGGTGAGCTGGATGCCCAGCTTGCTCCACTTCCAGGTGAAGCGATGGATGTGGGCCGCAATCAGATTGACCAGCAGGATCGCACCGAGCAGGTGGCCGCCGGGATACACCGGAATCCTCCATGCGCCGGACTCCGGCGACCACCAGATCCACCAGCTTTGAAAATACTGCTCCTGCACCGCATAAAGACCGAACTTCACCTGGGCCAAGGTGCCGGCAAACACCAGCACGAGCGCGGCTGTCAGGGTAAAGACCGTCAAGCGCAAGGAGGCCAGAGGCAGGAGGATTCGTTGGATTGGGTTCATCATTCGGCGGAGTTGAAGCGGACGGAGCCGATGAAGCTGCGGAACCCGGCTTGACCGGCCTCCAGCGCGGCCTCAGGGCCGGTCCATTTGAAAAACCAGGTATTCTCCCCATGGCGGGTCCAGGCCGCGATCATCCGGTTGCCCGGGCCCTTGAGGTCGACCAGCTTCATCGTTTTGTCACCAGCCGACAAGGTCTGGATCGACGAAGTCACATCGGCCTCACCCACTGGCGGCAAGGAAATCTGACCGCGCCAGCGGTTGACGTTGGCGACATCGCCGCCGACATCACCGGGGAAAAACGATACGACCAGGGCCGTGGGTTCCGCTCCGGCGGCCGGCACTTCAATGGTGGCGTAGCGCGATTGGCCGCCAAACGCAACCGTCCAGCCCTCGGGCAGACTCCAGGTCAAATCACCGGGAGTCACCGGCGTGGGCAAGGCGGCAACCTCTTCCTCGGGCTTCAGGGTCTCGATCCAAGCGAGAAAATGCGGCTTCTCCCTGCCGACCAATTCGGCATTTCCGCGCATCTTGTAAAACCACGCGCGGCCATCCTTCTCAGCCACCGCGCCGACGATCCGCCCGTCCTGCTTCGGATCGGCATTTTCCAGTAACCCTTGGACGTCCACGACCACGGCGCTGCCAAAACAAGTGGCGACACGCGTGCTGTGCTTCTCGAGCTCCCCATCGTTCCATACCGGCTGACCGAGCTGCTCGCGCCAGCGGTTGATGTTGGCCAAAAGGCTTCCGGGCGCACTGCGCAGAGTGGTGAAGGAAATGTCGGCCACGGCACCATCTTCGCTTTTGACCTCGTAACTGGCCATGCGCATGGCCGTGCGCTTCTTGGCCAGCCAATGTGCGGGCGCGACATCAGTGAACCCCGGAGCCGGCAGCACGGTCATGCCGGCATGCGGATTGGCCTCGCCTTCCCCGGCGGGCATCGGCACCGGCGGCAGGGTCTTGCCGTGGGGGCTGCCTTCCCCGTGGGGATTTGCCGCCACTTCCTTGTCAACGGTGTAGGACTGAATCCCGCCGCCCCGTTTGCAGGACCCGAAACCTAGCAGGACGATGCCGAAAACCTTCAGATGGAATGATTTCATAAATGGCGTGTTCAAACACTCGCATGCTTGAACACCCCCATCAGCCCGTCAACGCATCAGCAAAATAGGACCTGAGAATCGCAATCCTCACTCTTCCTGAAGTTGGCCCGTGTGACAATCCGAACAATCCGGATCGGAATACTCGGAGTCGAGGTGGATGAATGCCTCATGGCCATCCGGCTTGATGTTGAGCAAGTCCTTGCCGGAACCCTGGGCAGTGATCAGGTGGCAGGCATTGCAATCGCTGCCCTTGATGGAGGTCTGCCCGTCGGAGGCGAAATGCTTGCCATCATGACAGCGGAAACAGCCCTTGGTGTCCTTGTGGCCGATGTGGTCCGGATGCGCACGCCAGTCGGCCTTCATTTCCGGGAAGAAGTTCACGTCGTAAATCTTGAGCGTCTCGGTAATGAGCGAATCGAGTTTTGCATGCTCCTGGTATGCCTTCTGCAGGCTTGCCTTGATCTTCGCATGGGCCTCGTCCCGCGTCGCGTATTCCGCGGCCAAGGCCGCAACGATGTTCTTCTTGGCCCACGGGATCGAGGTGTCGATCCGGCCCATCGCCATCGACTGGTCGACCGCATCGTTCGGGGAAAGGAACTTGTGCGCGGGACGGTTGTGACAGTCCATGCAGTCCATCGTGCGGATCTCGTGCTTGGAGATGTCGTCGGCGAACCCCTCGGTGCGGTATTCCGTCACCTTGCCTTCCTCATTGGTCACCCGCACCCACGGGATCTCCAGCGTGTCGGGGTCCAACGAAATGAACTCGATCTTGTTGGCCACGTTCATGTGCGAATGGATGCCTTCGACCGGTCCGTGGACTGGATCGCTGCCACCCACCTTAAGGACCATCTGCACGGTAAAGGGAGTGTTCTGCTCGTCGGCCAGGAAGCGTCGGAAGGTCTTGGGGACGTCACCGAAATGCTTCTGTGACCAGTGGCAGGTCTGACAGGTCTCTTCGGCCAGCCTGAGCTCGGGATTACGGATCTTGATCGGACGGTTGTAATCACCCAGCACCTGATGGTACAGCTGCTTGAGACCGTTGAGCTTGGTTTGCACATAGGCCTTGGTGCCCGGTCCGATGTGACACGCAACGCAGTCGACCTGGGCGTGGGTCGAATGCTGGTATGCCTTGTATTCCGGCTCCATCGGCGTGTGGCAGGCCTCGCCGCAGAACTGGTTGGTTTCCATCAGGTGATAGGTCTCATAACTGCCGAATGCGGTCAGGAACAGGAAGCCCACACTGCCGATCAGGAACATGACGAGGATCCGGCGGTCGCGCCTGCGGGTCAGGTCGATGTGGAGGGTCAGCTCGGCCCGGCGGGCTTCACCACCACGCGCGAGCCTGCGGGTTTCCACCACATAACCCACGATGACCATGCCCAAGCCCACAAAGAAGAACATGGGCGACACCACATAGGCGAGAATCCCCATGTACGGATTGGCATGCTCCGCAAAAATGTCCATCAGGAACAGAAGGGCGAAGGCCCCCATTGCCGCGACCGCCAGCACCATGCCCGCAAGGCTCAGCCAGTTACGAAGGCGGGAAAGGCGGTTTTGGGCCACGGATTGCTCTTTGGATTCTGTCTTGTAGTTCATCGGATTCTATCTTTGAGGAGTCCTGTTTCTGCGAAAAGGCGGAGCCTCTGTTAGGGAGACTCCGCCCTGCAACCGCGTCGGATGCATGAACCGGCGCCAAACCAACAAAGTGTTCGCTTATTTCTTGAATGCGCGGATCAAGGTCATCAGGGCTTTCGCCTCGTCGGCAGTGACCTTGTCGGCAAAGCCCTTCATGGTCTCCTTGCCGTCCTTCTTCACGCCTTCGAGGATGGCCTTGACCCCTTCCTCATCGGTGAAAGATGCCTGAACGGCGGCATCGGTGTAGTCACGGGCGCCTTTTTTCTTGCCCATGGTGGTGTTTCCGGTGCCGTCCTTGCCATGGCAGGATGCACATTTCTTGCTGTAGATCTCCGCCGCGTCCGCAAAGACACAGGGGGTGGCCAGGAGCATGGCAACAGTGATCAGAGGTAGTGTTTTCATAAATATAAGTATTCTGGATTCAAACATGCGGATTCAATACAATCAGAACCTGACTTGCAAGCCGGATGACACCATCTGGGCATCGTAATTGTTGATGCCGTTGCTCACCCCATCATTGCTGGTGTAGTAGGCATAGCCGAGGTTCCAGACCATATTCGGGCTGATCCTGCGATTCAGCGAAACCGAGAACACATGTTCCTCGATGTCGGTGCCGAAGCCGAGCACTCCGCCGGCGAAGCCGGAATAGTTGTCGGAACGGTAGAAGGAGTAGCCGGCGGTGATGTCGGTCTTGTCGTCGATGGCGTAGCCCGTGGTCAGGCTGGCGGTCACGTAGTCGTTGTCCGAATCGTGGATCACTGCAGGGTTGGAAACGTCCGCAGGCGTATTGGTCTCGGCCAGCACGTAGCTGAAGGATGCCTGGATATAGCAGCGTTCAACCGGCATCCAGGTGGCGCTCTGGCTCAGGATGTGGCTGATGATGTCAGCGCTCTCGATCAGATCCAGAGCCGCGAGCGGGCTACCCACTTCAGTCTGGTTCTCGATTTCGGTCTGCTGGTAATCATAGCGGGTGACCAGAGTCAGGTTTGGCAGCGCTCTCCAGGTGAGCCGGAGGTTGAGGTCGTTGGTATCGGAATCATGCTGGAGGATTTGCGCGCCCAAGTCCTTCTGAGTGGCCGTATCGTTGGAGTCGTATTCCCGGTCGGCCTGCTGGTAGTAGTATTGGGCGGACAGGCTGACCCCGCTGGCCGGATAGTAGTTGGTTCCGAGGATGTATTTGCCGGCATCGGTATCCACATCCACGGTGCGCGGCACGCCGCCGTTGCGGCCTGCCTCAAACTGGTGGGAATCCTTGTCGCCCTGAGTCCATTCGAACCTCGAATAGACCAGGACGTTTTCAATGCCCGAGTACCGGACTTCCAATTCCTCGGTGACGTCCAGCGCATCGATGCCGGAGTCCTGATTTCCATTGGTCACCAGAACGCCCAGGGCATCCCGGGTGAACGAGGTGCCCGTGATGTTCTGCCATTCGGCACGGACCGATGGGACCACCACCAGGTCGTCCAGCGGATTCCACCAGAAGTTGGCCGTGGCCACATTCTGGGAGAAGTTGGTTCCGCCGAAGATGAAGCGGTTTTCGTCATGAATCGAACCGTTGAGATCGGTGTCCATGGTCGTATACATGTAGGCGAACGACATCAGCATGCGCTCGTTGAACTGGGTCTGGCTCGACAGGCTGCTGCTGAACAATTCGCTTTCGATCAGGTCCCTCGCCTCGACCACCGCCTGATTCGCAGGCCTCCGGTCGTTGTCCACGTTGTCGATCTGATAGCGCAGGGACAGGTCGAGGTCCGTTTCGCTGATCCTGTGGCTGACATCGAGCATGAAGATGTCGGAAGACTCGTTGATGTTGGAGAAACTCGGCAGCTGGGAGGTTTCCCAGATGGTCGAGTCCTTCTGGCCGTCGCGCCAGCGGTGGACGTAGCCTAAGGTCACTTCGGGCAGATCCTCCTTGCGGAGGCCGGCCTCCAGCCAGACCTCGCCACGATCGAGCTCCATCGGGCTGTTGGAAAGCACGGTTTCGATGCCGCCGCTGGGGTCATACCAGGTGCGGAACTGACGGTAACCGGCGTTCAGGTAGCCGAGGCCATCCCGGGTATAGGTCATGTCCAGCTCGTAGTCGTCCATACCGAAGGTCGCGTGACCGTCGGCCGTGAACAGGTCGTCTCCGACCGCTTGTTCGTAGTGGAAGTTGCTGATTCCGCCGTAGAAGTCGCCGTTGTTCGCGAAGCGGCGTTGGAATGCGGCGTCGTCACCGTGGATCTGGAAGCCGCCGAGAGTGAAGTCGACCGAGTTCTTCGATACCTCCTCATC
>CBFGOB010000075.1:0-9848 GCA_965650215.1 uncultured bacterium
GGGGGGCTCAGTTCTCCGGAATCGAGTCGTAGATGTGCTCGAGGGCGAGCACGTTGTAGGCGGTCACGAGGACCGGGTTCGATTCCATGAAGCGGCCGTTGTCGTTGACCCAGGAGCCGTTTTCGCGCTGTTGGGTCAGGATCGAGTTGGCGAGATCCTTGCGCCAATCCACCTGCCTGCCGTCCTTGAGCTTGAGGACGTCGACGCCGGCTGCGGTCAGCGCCTTGGCCATCGCCTGATAATAGTAATACAGCCCTTGGGCACCCATGCCGGGGTTTTCTTCGAGCGTGTAGTTGTCGCCCAGCCACTCCAGCACGGCGACCACGCGCGGGTCGTCGGCGGTGACTTTCGCATAGATCAGCGAGAGCAATCCGGCGTAGGACATCGAACCGTAGGAGCGGAGCGCGACGCGTCCGTTGGAGGTGGTCACGGTCTCGGCCTTGGATTCGCCGGGGGTGTAGATGAAGCCGCCTTTGACTTTCGGATCGTCATTCGCCCATTCCTGGTCGTTGGTTTTTTCGAGATTCTGGCACCGCGAGAGGAAGGTCAGGGCGGCGTCCCAGTTGAGGTCGGGCTGCGCGCCGTATTTGCCGTCCTCGACGACCTTTTTCGACAAGGCCATGGCCTCGATGGCGAGGTAGGTGTTCGAGAGGTCGGTGTGGTCGTTTTTCGAGCCGTAGCCGACGCCGCCGTCGTTGGGGTTGTCGGTCTTGCCTTTTTCACCGATGTCCCACTGGTTGGCGACCAGGTGCTTGCGGGCCTTGACGACAGCCGGCTCGAAGTCCTTGCGGCCCGAGGCGACCATGGCGGTGATCGACGTGGCGGTGTTGTAGACCGAGAGACCGCGGTTGTAGATCCCTCCATCTTCCTTTTGCTGGGCTTGCAGCCATTGGAAGGCCTTTTCGATGTGTTCGGGGAATTTGCCGGAGCGGTCGAAACTCGGATCGCGCACGATGCCATTGAGGGCCAGGGCGGTGAAGGCCGGCAGTTCGGGGTCATCCCAATAGCCCTCGGGTTTTTGCTGGCTGATGAGCCAGTTGTTGCCGCGGGCGATCGCCTGCTTGATTTCCTGGCGGACGGAAACGTAGCGGTCTGCGGGTTGGGCAAAGCCTGTGCCGAGCAGTGAGGCCAGAAGCAGGGAGCTGGTGATTTGGAGTTTCATGGGGTCGAAGGGGGCTTGGCGTTTGCGTAAGGAGCGATGACCGCGGTTACTTTCGTTCCAATTTTTGGAACTCTTTCACTATAAACGTTCCAGAGGGTATCGTCAAACGCGCCTTCCCCGGGATAATTGATCAAAGCCGAGTTGGTGGCGAAAATGGCGCAGATGTTGCCGCTGCTTTCGGGGAGAAACTTGCCGCCGTAGACTTCCGAACCGCCATAGACCCAGGGGCCAACGGGCATCGATTCGCCGGTGCGGACGTTGTGTTGGATCCAGTCGCCGACCGGAATCCGCCGGATTTGCCCTTCGTGTTCCCATTCGAGGTCGATGCGGATGCGGGCGGCTTGCCGGACGGCCTCGGGGACTTTCGGATACTGCTCGGTGACATCGCCGTTTTGATCCCGAAGCGCGTAGAGCTCGGGCGATGCTTGGTAGTTGAGCAGCTTGAAGGCCACGTTGAGGTGGGTGGCCGAGATCGTGGTGGACAGCAGGGATTCGTGGACGTTGCCGTTCTTGTGGACGATGAGGAATTCGATCAGGCCCTCCTGCATGTTGATTTCGCAGGGAAAGCGGATTTCCCGGGTCTCGCGGTTGAAGCTGATGTCGCCGATGCGGTAGCGGTTCGCATCCAGTTGTTGGATCAGATGGCTGATGTCCGTGGGTGCCGGTCTGGCGGTGTTTCCGGTCTCCGAGGGTGGTGATGCCTCATCCGCGGCGGCACAGACAAGGCTGGCGAGCATCATGAACAAGAGGAGTCGAGCAATCATGGGATTCAGGGCGCGAGGTTGAGCGTTTTGCCCAATTCCTGCCAAGCGTAGCGGCTGATGTGGTGTTTGAAGACCTCGGCGATCGGAGTTTCGTCTGCTGGATCGGGTGGCGGGCTGAGGGCGAGCTCGCGGTCGACGTAGCCTCGCAGGATGCGAAACAGCGAGTGACCGAGATTTTCGACCGGTTCGCCGGTGGCATCGACGGTGATTGAGCCAATATAGGTTGAGCGGGTGGTGTCGCCGGGGCCGGAAAGCCAGAGCGCGACAGGGGTCTGGACCGAGGATGCCGGATCCTCATCGCCCGTGGCGATTTCGACTTCGACCTTGAGGATGCCACTGGAGGCGGCTTCGAGTTGTCGGGCGGCTTCGTCGAGGTGGGCCCGGATCCGTTCGGCGCTGCGCCTTCCGGTGCCGGCGTGCATGACGATGGGAATCGCGTCTTCGGGATTCGGGTTCCAAGCCGGCAAGCCTTCGCGCAGACGCCGGATGTGTTGAAGGGCCAGCTGGGTCTGGGTCGGATCGGGTTTGGTGCTGTCGATGACCCGTTCCCAGGCAATCAGGGCCCGTTGCGGGTCGCCGCCCTGCTCGAGCGACTCGGCCAGTTCGATGAAGCGTGCAGCCCCTGCGCTGGCGTGCCGGCGGAAATCCGCGAGGGTCGCAGGACGTTGGATTTCTGCGGGGCTAAGGAGGATCGGCCGGCCGGGGGCGGAGGCGTGTTCGCGGTGGGTGTTCACGTCGCCCGGCAGTTCCGGCAGGGGAATCGCCTGTTGAGCCCGGATGCGGATCTGCTCGAGGGTCGCCGCGTCCGGTTCTCGCATGAAGTCCTTGTCACGCGTGCCCAGCCACCAACTCAGGCCGATGACGGTCAGGCAGCTCGGGATGGTGATGGACAGGGGGACGCGCACGCCCCCGAAAGATGGGCCAGCGAATCACCGGCGAAAAGTCGAAAGCGCGCATGCGTCCCGAAAAGCACAACGCCCCATCCGGCGGGCGGATGAGGCGTTGGGGAAAAATCCGGTTTTGAATGGCTCAGCTGGCGCTCTTGACCAGCATGGCGCGCTTGCCGATGCGGTTGCGGAGGTAGTGGAGCTTGGCGCGGCGGACCTTGCCGCGGGTCACGACTTCGATTTTGGAAATGCGCGGGGTGTGGAGCGGGAACACGCGCTCAACGCCTTCGCCGTAGGAGATTTTGCGGACCGTGAACGAGGCGTTCACGCTGGCGCCGTTGCGGGCGATGACGATGCCTTCGAAGATCTGGATCCGCTCTTTGCCACCTTCCACAACGCGGCAGTGGACCTTCACGGTGTCGCCCACGTTGAAAGGGGTGACGTCGCTCTTGATCTGTTCTTGTTCGATTTTATCAATGATGTTCATGGGGGTCCTCCTGGCGGAAAAAGGTTGCGTTGATGACCGTGCGGGCCTGCTGGCCGGATGCGCGGGGCGGGAGAGCTAGCGGATCAATCGGGCAAATGCAACCGTGAAATCACGTCAAACTTAAGGTTTTCCGTAGACCTGCTCCGGATCGAAGGATTTGTCACCTCCGGTCGAGACCAATCGGGGGCTGCCGTCGCTGCCGGAGGCCTCGACTTTGCGGTAAAAACAGGAATTCCGGCCGGTGTGGCAGGCTCCGGCACCGATTTGCTCGACCAGCAGGACCAAGGCGTCCTGGTCGCAATCGGTGCGGATTTCCACGATTTTCTGGATGTGGCCGGAAGTGGCGCCCTTGTGCCAGAATTCCTGGCGGGAGCGGGACCAGTAGACTGCTTCGCCGATCTCGAGGGTGCGGCGCAGCGATTCGGAATTCATGTAGGCGAGCATCAGGGGCTCACGGGTCCGCGCATCCATCGCCAGCGCCGGGATGAGGCCGTCCTGGTCGAATTTGGGGCTGAAGGCGAGGCCTTCCTCGACTTGTTTCTTGTCGCCGCGGGGGGCAAACGGGTTGGGGCAATCCATGGCCGAACCGTGGGCCGGGGTGCCGGAGCTGTCCAGTCCGCAATCCCATCATGCCTGTGCAAAGTTTCGGCGGATTTTTGCATCCGGCATCGGCCGTGACTTCGGGCATGCCGGCTCAGGCGGCCCTTCGGCGCCTTGGGCATCCGGAGGGTTTTGGGGTCCCTTCCTGCTGCCAGAGGTATTTGGCGATCATGACCAGCCACAGCACGCCGCCGGCCGCCCAGGACCAGGCGGCGTAGATGTAATGGGACATCTGGACTTTCGGGATGAGGTCGGCGCTGAGGCGGGTGGTGGAGGCGAGGATGAGAATGGCGACGACCCAGCGCAGCCAGACGATTTTACCGCCTAACAGGTCATGCCGTCCGGCATGGCCGAGGATGACGCGGGTGGCGACCGCCAGGGTGATGAGGGCGATGCCTGAGGCGAAGAAGAGATGGAGTGCTCCCGCGCGGACCTGTGGCCAGAGGCAGACGGCGATCCATCCGGCGGTGATCGACAGCAGGGCGACGCGCGCGGCCGTGCCCGGGGTGGTCGCCTGCTTCGCGCGTTGGAGGATCGGCGTTTCGAGGGCGATCCAGGCGATGACGGTGGCGGCTCGCAGCAGGTGTCCGGCCAGCGCATGGCCTGCGACTTCGACCGCGAAGCTGATGATGATCAGCACTCCGGCAGCGAGGGACTTGATCGCCTTGGGCCACCAGCCTGCGGGGGGCGTGGGCGAGTCGTCGAAGGAATGGCTGCTTTCACGGCCGAAAAAGCGGGGCAGCAGGTAGGGGGCGATACCCAGGATCGGCAGCAGCGGGAACGCTTGGTAGAGCCACAGCTTCGCCCATTGGATTTGGGTGGGACTCAGTCCGGGGCGGGAGAGCAGCCAGGCCGCGGCAATGGCACCGACCAGGGTCGGCAGCACCAGCGCGAAGCCGGGCGGCGGAGTGTCCTTGCGGCCGAAGCAAAGCCGGCCCGCCATGCCGACCAGCAGGACCGCTAACATTCCCGCGAAGGCCGCATCGCCTGCGCTGACCTTGCCGGCGGCATGGCTGCAAACGGTCAGGATCCAGAGTGAGATCAGCGCGAGCCACTCGCCATGATACCAGATCCGATGGCCGGAGAGCCGGGGAAAGGCGGTGCCGATGAAGCCGACCACGAAGGCCCCCATGAAGCCTTCGATCATCAGCCGCGTATGCGCCTCGCCCGGGTAAAATGTGATCCAACCGCCGTAGAGCATCGGCCACATCATCACGCCCCAAATCCCTGCCAGCACCCCTGCGGGAAAGAACAGCCGGTAGGGTTCCTCGCGGAGCAGGACGCAGGCGCTTTTCATGAGCACCAGCATCGAGCGAGGCCCCTCCTTATTCAAGAAATTAAATTCTTGAATTAATCGGATTCTGCCAAAGATGCGGCGTGGCTTGCGCGGTGGCCTTGGAGGAAGAGTTCGATGCCATCGACGATGGCGAGCCAGCTGGCTTCGATGATGTTTTCGGAAACGCCGACGGTGCCCCAGCTGTCGGAGCCGTCGCTGGTGACGACGAGCACGCGGGTGACGGCGGCGCTGGCTTCGTGGCTGTCGATGATCCGGACCTTGTAATCGACCAGCGAGATGGCTGCGATTTCGGGATAGAAGGGGGTGAGGGCCTTGCGAAGGGCGAGGTCGAGGGAGTTCACGACCCCGTGGCCTTCGGCGACGGTGAGTTCCGGGGTGCCGTTGACCGAGAGTTTGACTGTGGCTTCGCAGACCGGTGCGTGGCCGTCGCGGTAGTTGCGGTAGCTGGTGTGGTATTCGGTGAGGTCGAAGGTTTTGCGGTATTTGCCGAGTTCGCGCAGGATCAGAAGTTCGAGGGATCCGCCGGCGGCTTCAAACGAGTAACCCCGGTGTTCGAGTTCCTTGATCCGCGTGAGGATCGCCTTGGCTTCGGCCGAGCCTTTGGCGAGCGGGAGGCCGAGCTGTTGGGCCTTGAGCAGGATGTTGTCCTGGCCGCTGAGTTCCGAGACCAGGATGTTTTGCGAGTTGCCGACGCTTGAGGGTTCGATGTGCTCGTAGCTGCGGGCGTTTTTCTTGACCGCATTGACGTGCATGCCGCCCTTGTGGGCGAAAGCCGTGCGGCCGACGAAGGGGGCGCGGGCGAAGTGAACGTTGTTCGAGATGTCGTCGACAAAGTAGGAAAGGTCGCGAAGTTTTTCCAGATGGGGGACCACCGGGAGGTCCATCTTGAGCTGGAGAATGGGGATCACCGAGGTGAGGTTGCAGTTCCCGGTGCGCTCGCCGTAGCCGTTGATCGTGCCTTGGATCTGGGTGGCACCGCCCTTGACGGCGGCGATCGCGTTGGCGACCCCGAGTTCGCAGTCGTTGTGGGTGTGGATGCCGATCGGGGTGTGTGGGATCCGTTGTTTGACCGCGAGGCAGATCTGCATGATTTCCGACGGCAGGGTGCCGCCGTTGGTGTCGCAGAGTACGAGGCAGGACGCGCCGGCTTCGGCGGCGGCCTCAAGGGTCTGAAGCGCGTGTTCGGGCGAGTCCTTGTAGCCGTCGAAGAAGTGTTCGGCGTCGTAGACGACTTCGCGTCCGTGTTGGACCAGGTGGGCGACGGTGTCGCGGATCATCGCGCGGTTTTCCTCGACGGTGGTGCGCAGCACCTCGGTGACCTGCATTTCCCAGCTCTTGCCGAAGATCGTGACCACCGGGGTTTCGGCTTCGAGCAGAAGGCGGACCTGCTCGTCTTCCCCGACCTTCGCGTTGGCGCGGCGGGTCGAACCGAAGGCTGCGAGCTTGGCGTGCTTGAGCTCGAGCTTTTTCGCTTCGCGGAAGAATTCGACATCCTTCGGGTTGGAGCCCGGCCAGCCACCCTCGATGTAGTCGATGCCGAAGGCGTCGAGGCGGCGGGCAATGCGCAGCTTGTCGAGGCCGGACAACTGGAATCCTTCGCCCTGGGTGCCGTCACGCAGGGTGGTGTCGTAGAGGAATACGGATTTGTCGCTCATGGCTTCGGTCGGGAATGAGGGTCCGGAACGGGAGGCCGGAGGCTAGAGGGCGGGCGGGGGATGAGCAAGGAGGAAGAGCATGACTGGCGGAAAGCGGATTTTGCTTGCGGGAATCGGCTGGCGGGTTGGGATGTGGCGGTGGAGCGTCTGGATGCGAGCTATTTTGAACTGGATCCGGTGAGCTGTGCCCGGGGGCTGATCGGCTGCCACTTGCGCTGGGACGGCTGCGAGGTCCGGATTGTCGAGACCGAGGCTTACGATGCCGAGGGGGATGAGGCCTGTCACACCTGGTCTCGTCCCAGTGCGCGGGACTTTGTGGCGAGGCAGGGTCCGGGAGATGCCTATGTGTACCTGAACTATGGCATGCATTGGTTGTTCAACCTGCTGGTCAAGGGCGGGCCGCGCGAGGGCTTTGTCCTTCTGCGTGCGGTCGAAGCGGTGCGCGGGATCGAGCGGATGCGCCAACGCCGCGGTGGCTGTCAGGACCGTCTCTTGGGTGCGGGTCCGGCGCGTCTGACCCAGGCCTTGGGGATCGACGGTTCTTTACATGGCGCACGCTTCCTGACCCATCGGAGTCGCGGGATTTTCCGCGGCGATGGCGCGGTGGAATGCGTTGCAGGCCCGCGGATCGGGATTTCCAAGGCCGTGGACCTACCCTGGCGCTTCGGCGATCCGGACTCGAGCTGCCTCAGCGTGAAATTTTAGGTGAGGATCGGGAAAGTCCGGCTATAGTCCCGCTGTCCATGAAACGAATCCTCTCACTGCTGGTGCTCGCGATTGCCGTCATTTCGCTCAATTCCTGCTGGCCGCTGATCGCCGGTGCCGGCGCGGTGGTGGGATACCAGTTCCGTGACAGCGGCTATCAGGTGCACCCCCCGGTGACCCGGGAATAGAGTGCTGGGCATGGCGCATCATCGGTAGGGTTATTTTGAAAAAAATGACCGCTGGAATTTGGCGGAGCACTGCGAGGCGATCGTTTTCTCAAAACGCCCCTAGCGTTGGTCATGCCGCAATCTTCGGTATCAACTGCATTCCAGACTGAACCGGATTCCGGTTCTTGTGCCTGGGACGGTGATCGATTATGAGATCCGCATGAGCACGAGCGCGAATCCGGATGCGGCGATCGGAGTGATCGGAGGCAGCGGTCTTTACGACATTGAAGGGCTGGAACAACGGCAGACGATTGCAGTCGAAACGCCATTCGGCAGCCCCTCGGATGCGATTGTGCAGGGGCGGATCGCCGGACGGAGGGTCTGCTTCCTGCCGCGCCACGGGGTCGGGCACCGCTTGATGCCCCACGAGATCAATCACAAGGCCAACATCTGGGCGCTGCGCTCGCTCGGCGTGCGCTGGCTGGTATCGGTCAATGCCGTGGGCAGCCTGTGCGAGGAAATGGCACCGCGGGACATCGTGGTGCCGGACCAGCTGATCGATCGCACCGGCACCGCAGCCAAGCATACGTTTTTCGGCAGGGGCATCGCCGCACACGTCAGCTTTGCGGATCCGTATTGCGAGGATTTGAGGCGACTGCTCATCGAGGCGGCGCGTCCTTTGGCGAACACCCGCTTGCATGAGGCCGGCACTTACTTGTGCATGAACGGCCCGGCATTTTCGACGCGGGCGGAGGCACGGATGCATCAACGGATGGGAGCCCATCTCATCGGCATGACCAATGCTCCCGAGGCGCGTCTGGCGCGCGAGGCGGAGATTGCGGCGGTTTCCCTGGCCTTGGTGACCGACTACGACTGCTGGAAGACCGATGAAGAGGCGGTTGAGGTGTCGGCGGTGATTGCCAACATGCAGGCCAACAGCGAGCTGGCGAAACGGATCCTGCTGGCACTGGTGCCGGAGATTCCCGCGGAGCCGCTCAGCGCGGCGCATCAGGCGCTTGAAGCCGCGATTTTCACCGCGAAATCCCAGTGGCCGGAGCAAAGCGCCAGGGATCTGGCGCCGATCCTTTGTCGTTTTGCCTGATCCTTTCGGCGTCCCGCTGCTTGCCAATGGCTGGCCGCGTGACCTAATCTATCCGTATCGTGAAGATTGGAATCCTCGCCAACCCCCACAAGCCCGAATCGATTCCCACGGTGAAGGCCCTGCGGGCAGCGCTCGAGGCGCGTGGTGTGGATAGCGTCCTCGAAGTGGAAACCGCCGCCCTGGCAGGCGAAACCGACGGGATCCCGGCCTCGCGCTTTGCCCAGGAGGTCGCGATGGCGGCCGTGATCGGTGGCGACGGCACGATGCTGCATGCGGTTTCGCGACTGGGGGTCTTCGACGCGCCGGTCGCAGGGATCAATATCGGACGTCTGGGATTCCTGACGACCTGCACCGACGGCGAGATCGACGAGTTCGCGGACGCGGTGGCATCGGGCCAATACCGCATCAGCACCCGTACGATGCTCGAAGCCACGGTGCATCGCGCGGGAGGGACTCCCCGGGTCTTCACGGCACTCAATGAAATCACGCTGGCCCGCGGTGAAACCGGACGGCTGGTGTCGCTGGTGGCCAAAGTCGATGGCGAATTGCTGAATGCCTACCGGGCCGACGGCTTGATCGTCGCCACGCCGACCGGTTCGACAGCTTACTCCCTGTCCGCTGGCGGACCGCTGGTCTCACCGCCGGCGGGGGTGTTTCTGATGACGCAGATCTGCCCGCACAGCCTCAGCCAGCGTTCGCTGGTGCTCGCGGATTCCTGTGTGGTCGAGCTTTGCTCGGATGATGCGGAAACCGGGCCGATGATCTTCACCGTCGATGGCCGCGAGAGCACTCCGATCGAGGCGGGTGACCGGATCGAGGTGAGGAAATCGCATCACGCGTTCCAGCTCCTGCGGCTCGAAGGCCGATCGTTTTACGAAGCCTTGCGTCAAAAGCTCGGCTGGCAGGGAGTTTGAGGGGGTGCGGCTGCGCTGCGGTTATCGGTTATTGGGAGATGGGAGGGCGAAGTCTGAAGACGTGGCCGCGTTCGTGAGAACGCGGTCTTTCGTAAGGCAGTGCGAATG
>CBFGOB010000076.1:0-9635 GCA_965650215.1 uncultured bacterium
GGTCTATGACCGTCGCACTTTGCAAGAGAATCAGCGACGGTCATAGACCGCCGCTACAGGGCCCTTCACTCGCTCTCCGGGCGCGGGTCGCGGTCGAGCAGGTCGCGCATTGCTTCGGCGGCGGGGCGGCCCTGATAGAGAATCGAGTAGACCGCGTCGATGATCGGCGTGCGCACCTTGAGTTTGCGTGCGGCTTCGTGGATGGAAAGCGTGTTGGGCACGCCTTCGGCGCACATGCCCAGCGAATTCACCGCTTCTTCCAGGGATTTGCCCTTGCCGAGGGCGAGACCGACACGGTGGTTGCGCGAGTGTTCGGAGAAGCAGGTGACGATCAGGTCGCCAACTCCGGAAAGGCCGCAGAAGGTTTCGGCCTTGCCGCCCATGGCGATGCCGAGGCGGGTCATTTCCGCCAGCGCGCGAGTCACAAGGGCGGCGCAGGCGTTGTCGCCGAGGCCGAGGCCGTGGGCCATGCCGGCGGCGATCGCGTAGACGTTCTTGACCGCGCCGCCTAGTTCGACGCCCGCGACGTCGGTAGTGGTGTAGACCCGGAAATGCGGCAGGGTGAAGAGCTCCTGCAGAGCGGTCGCAAAGCCCGGGTGTTGCGACGCGACAACCGCGCAGGTGACCATGTCCTTGGCGATTTCCTCGGCGTGGTTCGGGCCGGTGAGGATGCCGATCGGGTTGTTGGGGAACACGTCGTGGAGGATTTCGCTCATCCGCTCGCCGGTGTTGCGTTCGATGCCCTTCGCGCAGGACAGCAGGGGAGTGCTATCGGGCAAGCCGAGGGACTTGAGTTTTTCGGCTTCCGAGCGGATCCCGACGGTCGGCACGGCGAAGATGACCAGCGGCTGGCCGAGGGCCTCCTTGTGGTCGCCGCTGGCACGGACGTGGTCCTGCAGTTCGACGTCGACCAGATACTTGGGATTGCGGTGGTTGCGGTTGATGCCTTCGACGCATTCGGTCTCGATGCTGATGAGCACGATCGACTCGAGTTTGGGGCCAAGCAGTCGGGCGAGGGAGGTTCCGAGCGAGCCGGCGCCCAGGATGGCGGTGGAGGTGAAGTTGAAGTCAGACATGAGTGGTGAAAAGAGATTAAGGGATTGGAGATTGGGACATGAGATGATGGCCTGGGGTCGAATGGAGATCCTTGGTTTCAAATCCCTGAATTTCTCAGCTGTTCCCCGTTTTCCTGGTGAAGCGGTTTTCGGTGCCCGCGCGCAGGCGTTGGATGTTCGAGCGGTGTTTCCAGACCGCGAGCACGGCAATGGTGCAGGAGAAGGCGAACAGCGGCTTGTTCCAAGTGCCGGCTTCCCACAGGCTGGGCAGCGACGGGTCGTTGCCGACGTGGTGGAAGCGGGCGCCGAGGTGGGTGAGGATCGGCAGGGCGATCGAGGCGCCGATGCTGGCGACCGAGACGTAGCGCGTGCTAAAGAAGAGCAGTAGCCAGACGGCGAGCAGGATGACAATGGCGGCCGGCATCAGGGCGATGACCACACCGGCCGAGGTGGCGATCCCTTTGCCGCCCTTGAAGCCGACCCACGGCGAGTAGTTGTGGCCGAGGATCGCCAGCAGTCCGCAACCGACGACCAGAGACTGGGCGAGGAATTGCTGCCCGGCGGGAAACACGTAGGCGAGTTCGACGAGTGGTTGGATCGCCATCGCGGCCGACTGACCGTCAAAGCGGATCAGCGACATCACCGCGAGTGTTGGCAGGGCACCCTTGAGCATGTCGAGAATGAGGCAGGGGATGCCGAATTTCTTGCCCATCACGCGCCAGACGTTGGTGGCGCCGATGTTGCCCGAGCCATGGTGGCGGATGTCGACGCCGCGGGATTTTGCCAGCAGCAAGCCGAAGGGGATGGAGCCGCAGAGAAAGGTCAGGAGCGGGCAAAGCCAGAGTTGCATGAGGGTCGGTGGGCGCGGGGCTTATTCGACGACGGTTGCGGACTCGATCACCACGGGTTCCAGCGGCACATCCGGCTGTCCTTGAGCCAGGGTGGCTCCGGTCTGCGGGTGGCGCATCGCCAGCGGCTGGACACCGGTTTTGAGGGACTTGATCCGGTCAACGACTTCCATGCCTTTCACGACCTTGCCAAATACCGCATAGCCGCCGTAGTTCGGGTGATCGAGGGGCGAGTTGTCGTTGACGTTGATGAAGAACTGGGCGGTGGCGCTGTCGGGTTCGCTGGTGCGGGCCATGGCGATCGTGCCTCGCTGGTTGCTCAGGCCGTTGGCTGACTCGTTCTTGATCCCTTTGCCGGTTTCCTTCTCGGTCGGTGTGCCATTGACCATGGCGAAGCCGCCGCCCTGGATCATGAAGCCGTCGATCACCCGGTGGAACACCGTGCCGTCGTAGTGCTTCTTTTTGACATAGCCGAGGAAGTTTTCGACGGTGATCGGGGCCTTGGTGGGGTTGAGTTCGATCACGATCTCGCCCAGGTTGGTTTTCAGCAGGACCTTGGTGGCGGCAGCCGGTTCGGCGGCAAGGGCCAGCGAGGGCATCAGGGCCAGAATGGTCAGGATCGTGCGGCGGGTCATATGGCCGATGGTTCTAGGGTGCCGGATGGCCAAGCGCAAGCACCGAGCCCGGGCATGCGGCGGCAAAAGACGGGGTCCAGCGCTAGGGTCGTTTCGATGAAGCGACCGCCTCGCGGGGATCCGCCTGTCCACTGCGGTCCGTTGGTCAAAATGCCCCTGCCGAACTCGGTGGGAATGGAACCTGCCGGCATCGACACAAAAAAGCGGCATGTCCGGAGGGGGACATGCCGCTGGGGAAGGATCGGGCTTTGTGGATCAGATGCCGGGGTCGGCTTCGGCCGCTTTTTCCTGGCCGTGCAGGTCGACCGCCTTGTAGCCGCCGCGCGACTTGAAGTAGAACAGCAGGCCGACGTAGCAGAGCAGCATGAAGGCCGGGAACATGGCCATCTTGCCGAGGGCGTCGAACTGGCTGGCGGTTTGGGCGCTTTGGATCGCGGCAGTTGCGGCTTCGTCGGTGACGGCGGCAGCCTTGACCGGGTCGATTGCCTGATAGTCACCCAGCAGGTAGTGCTTGGTGGTGGTCACTTGCTCGTAGATCGCCGCATTGTCCTTGAGCTTGGACGTGGCGGTCGACTCCTGGAGGAAGCCGATGAACGGGAAACCGAGGATGCCGACAGCCAGCATGCCGATGCCGCCCATGGCGTTGAGGGTCAGCGCGCCGCCCTTCGGGCATTGCTCGCTGGTGACCCCGAGCATCGTCGGCCAGAAGAAGGTCTTGCCGAAAGCATAGAGGGTGGCAGCGGCGAAGATCATTGCCATGCCCGCGCCGTTGGTCTTGGACAGCCAGGTGAGGCCGATGATGGCGAGGATCGACGAGCAGACCAGCAGGCCGAGCGGCGAGATCTTGTGAACGATGCTGCCGGCGAAGAAGCGCAGGACCATCATGATGAAGGAGGTGTAAACCAAGACCCAACCCGGGTGGTGGCCGGCTTCCTTCATCGGGTGCTCCATCAGCGAGCTGATCCAGCCGTCGGTGCCGATTTCGGTCGTGGCCAGCGGCATCATGATGACGATCAGGACCGCAAGCAGGCCGCGGCCGAAGGACTTGGTGATGAACAGGAAGGCGAGGGTGATCGCACCGGTGATCGTCCAGCTGACGGCTGGCGGCCAACCGAACACGGCACCGAGTTGGGCGCTGACCAGGCCGAATCCGACGAGTGCACCGAAGGCACCGAGTTCCTTGAGCATGTCGAGGTAGCCGACGCCGGCGGCTTCGCGCTCGTTGCGCGGGAAAGTCGCCTTGATTTGCATGAGGAAGAAGATGATGGCGGGCACGACGATCAGGCCGAGGGTGATGCGCCAGTCCTTGTTGTCCGAGAGGGCGATGGTGCAGAGGCCGCCGAGGACGAGACCGGCCGGCCAGCCGGCGTGGAGGATGTTGAGCCACTTGACCTTGCCCTTGCTGAACATGGTGGCCACGACCGGGTTGATGTAGGCTTCCACCGCGCCGTTGCCGAGGCCGAGGATGATGGAACCCCAGGTGAGCAGTTTGACGCCCTTGGCTTGGGCGGCGGCGAGTTCCGCGCCTTGGACGCCTTGGATCGCGTCATAGGCCATGATCGCCATCACCGTGTAGATGAGGTAGGAGGCGAAGGAGAACACCATCGCCGTTTTGTAGCCGATCTTGTCGATGAACAGGCTGAAGAGGATGATGCTGACGCCGAAGGGCCAGATGCCGGCGCCTTGCAGGTTGCCCACATCGACCTTGTCGAGACCGAAGTCGGTCACGAACTGGCCGCCGCAGAGGATCATGCGGCTGATGAAAGCGTAGGAGGTGCAGATCAGGGCGATGAAGCAGCCCCAAAACAGGGCCATGCTGGGTTTGTTTTCGGTGTTGCTCATGGGGTTATGGGATGAGAATGGGGAGGATTTAGGTTACCGCCATCCTGATAGCAAGCTTTCATCCGGATTCGGCCAGATATCACCTTCCAATCATCTGACGATGAACGGGTTGGGTGTTCTGTTGGGGTTGGCGGGGGCCTTTGGAAGCCGGGCGGACACAGGCCGGGTGGACGGCCTGCCGGTGGGCGGTAAAAATCATTTCTAAGGATTATCCGCCTGGCGGGTCATTCCCTCTGAACGCGATGAAAATGAGTTCGCAAGCCCGTGGAAATTCAGTGCACCATCTACCCGTCCATGGTTAAGACCGGCAGGCCCTTGGTGATCCCGCCCCAAAGCCCTCACGAAGCGCAGAGCGCCTTCCGCCGGGTCTTTGAGAGCGAGGAGTCGCCACTGCTCAGGTATGCCTATGGCTTGGTGGGTCAGCGGGAGACCGCCGAGGACCTGGTGCAGGATGCTTTCCTCAAATTGCACGCTCACTGGCGGGAGGTGCAGCAACCGCGCGCCTGGCTGTTCCGTTGCGTTCGCAACCTTGCTCTCAATCACCTGAGAGACCACCGACGTGAAACCGAACTCGATCCCGACAAGGAATGGCAAAGCGATGCCGAAGACCCCGAGCAAGTGCTTGGGCGCATGGAGGCGGTCGGCACCCTGCAGCTGCTGGTCGCCGAACTCGAACCGGAAGAACGCAAGCTCATCATCCTCAAGTACCGCGAGAACCTCAAATACGACCAGATCAGCGAGCGCACCGGGCTCAGCGTCGGCAATGTCGGCTACAAGCTCCACCACGCGCTCAAGCGCCTCGCTGATTCGCTGCGCGGCCTCGGCATCGAATCCGCCGATGGTTGAATCCCCAATTTCCAATCCCTAATTTCCAATCTCCATTTCCCATGAGCGATCCCACGTTTACCACGCACGGCGACGAACCGGTTGAAGCCCGGATCGTCTGCTGGGTGCTTGGCGAGGCGTCGGCCTTCGAGGCCGCGGAGCTCGAGCGCCTTTGCGAAGCCCAGCCGGAGCTGATGATCTTCAAGCGCCGGATCGAGGCAGTCCATGGACTGCTGGGTCAGGCGGTGAAGCCGTCACAGGATCGCTCGTGGACACTGTCGCCGCGGCGGCGGCTCGCGATCGAGAAACTGATCTGCGATGATGACCGTTCGGAAATCGATCGTGCCCGCGAGCAGGCGCGCGACCAGCGGATCCGCCACAGCGGCCGCCGCGCCGGCTGGGCGATCGCGGCTTGTGTGCTGTTAGCCATCGTGGCGCTGGCCCTGCTCGATCCTTTTGATCTGATCATCCACCGGCAGCGGGCGGTGAAGGAAGTGCCGATGATCATCGCCTACAGCGCCGATGTCGCCGAAGATCTGGTGGCCGATGCGTCCAAGAAAGTGCCCCTGAGGACCGAGTTTCCTCCCGAGCTGATCGAGGGCACGCCGAAGCCGATCCAGGTGCCGAATCTCGAGGAGAACCGAAGCGGCCCGGCCGGCGGAAGCCAGATGTTTTTCAATGCCCAGGAAGCCCAGGCAAGCGACGAGAAGCGCGATGAAAGCGTCGGTCGCGAGGTGACAGCACAGGCACCGTCCAAGCCGAAGTCGCCAAGTGCCTCGATGGCTCGCGTGATTGCCTCCAACACCGTGGCACCTGCGGCCATCCCGGTGCCATCAGAAGAAGTCGGCATGGAAACGCTCAAGTTCGGCGACGCTAAGGATTTCAGCCAAAATTGGGGTGCAGACAAGGACGCTCATGCCTTCTCCTCCCCGGGCGTCGATCCATTTGCGGCTCCGTCCGCAGAGCCACCGGCGGAGGGAGCGAGCGCCCTTGCTGCCAAGCCCCCCGTCGTGGTGGAGGAAGTCCAATATGCAGGGCGTCTATCCCGCTTCAGAGCAAGCGCCGGAGGGAAAGCAAAGGAGACGAAGGGCAACGAGGGTGCGGAGTTCAAGGGTCAGCTCGCCGAGCAGGAGGCAAGGGTGGAAGCGAGCCGGAGAGACTTGGCAGCCATCGTCAGGACCAAGGGTATCATCTACGACGGCGTGGATGAGGATCAGGCAGAAGGCGCGCTAGGCAAGTCCCGGGAAAATCAGGAATTACTCAAAGCCAAGGAGAAGTTCGAGCGGGAGCAGAAGATCCTGGAGGGCTGGAAGAAAGTGACCATTGCCGGCAATGCGATTGCCGAGCCGAAGCCGCTGCCGCCGGTCGACCCGGGTGAAGAGATTGCCGCTGCCCAGGAGCCGTATTCGACGTTTTCGCTCAACATCAGCGATGCGTCGTTCCGGATCGCCCAGGCGGCATTGGCGAAGGGCGAGCAACCGGATCCGCAGGGGATCCGGGTCGAGCAGTTTTACAATGCCGTGAATTACGGCGACCCGGCACCGGCTGCCGGCCAGCCGGTCGCGGGCACGGTTGAGCAGGCTGCCCATCCGGTCGTTCCCGGCCGCAACCTCGTGCGGGTGGCAATCAAGACCGCCGCCGCCGGTCGTTCGCCGCAGCAGGCCTTGCACCTCACCTTGCTGGTCGATCAATCGGGCTCGATGGTGCGTGAAGACCGTCGCGAGGCGATGGAGCAGGCCTTGAAGGGACTTGGCGATCTGCTGACGCCACAGGATGTCGTGCATGTGATCGGCTTTGCGCGCACACCGCACCTGTTGGCCGAAGGCCTGCAGGGGGACCGGGCGAAGCGGCTTGTGGATCTGATCCACATGGAGGCCAACGAAGGCGGCACCAATCTGGAGGAGGCGATGAAGCTGGCGGAGGAGCTCGCCAAGCGTCATCAGCAGCAGGGAGCGCAAAACCGCGTGGTGTTGTTCACTGACGGCGCGGCCAACCTCGGCGATGCCGATCCGGAGTCGCTGGCGAAGAAAGTCGAGCAGCTGCGTCAGGGCGGGATCGCCTTCGACATTGCCGGGATCGCGGCCGACGGGATCAATGACGAACTGCTCGCCGAGCTGGCCCGCAAGGGCAATGGCCGCTACTACATCGTCGGCAAGGGCGAGAGCGATCAACTGGCGAAGCAACTCGCCGGCGCCTTCAATCCGGCGGCCGAAAACGTCAAGGTCCAGGTGCGCTTCAATCCGGCGCGTGTCGGTGGCTACAAGCTGGTCGGCTTCGAAAAGGACCGCCTGCGCAAGGAGGACTTCCGCAACGACCAGGTCGACGCGGCCGAGATGGCTGCCGAGGAGGCGGGTGTGGCGATCTATCAGGTCGAGCCGCTGGCCGACGGCGACGGCGAGATCGGCGAGGTGAGTGTCCGCTTCCGCGATACGGCGACCGGCGGGATGGTCGAGCGGAGCTGGACGATTCCCTATGACGCCTCGGCACCGGGCATGGAGCAGGCGAGCGCATCGATGCAGTTGGCGGTGATGTCGATGCTTGCCGGTGAGAAGCTCAGGGGCGGCCCGCTGGCGGATGCGATCGATTTCAAGTCGCTCGGCAAGGTGCGGGCGGCGCTTCGCCAGCACTACGGATCGGACCGCCGCATCGCTGAGATGCTGCAGATGATCGACCAGCTGAAGTAAGAATTTACAGAACCTTTACCCAAACCCGCCGCCGGCTTGTTTAAAGCTGTCGGCTGTGATCGATCCCATGAAAACGCAAGCCAACGACCTGTCCGCATCCGGTGACCTTTCCTTCGCATGCCGCAAGTGGCGATGGTTCCTGCCATGGCTTGCGGTGTTGGCTTGCGGGATGACCTTGGTGCAGGCGCAGCCGCCAGGCGATGCCAAGGATGAATCCGTCGGTTACGAGCGGGTTGTGCTCGTGCCGTGGTTGAAGCCGCATTCGGAGGTGCCGTTGTTTTATTCCGTGCGTGCGGTCATGGAGAGCACGGTGGCGCAGAAAGCGATCACGTCGAAATGCCAGTTGGCCTTCGAGGTCCATCAGGGCCAGGCGAAAACCGTGACGGTTTCCTTGGAGGGTGCGGGTGAGGTGACGGGGGTGCAAGGGGCGGGGATCAGGGACTGGGCGGTGCGTGTTGCAGGCGATGGCAAACGTTATCTGGATCTGCATACCGCGGCTGCGGCCGACGGCAAGCATCCGCTCAAGATCGAGGCCATGGTGAGCATCGAGAACAAGGTCCAGCAGGATCAGGCCGAGCTCCTGCTGCCTGGGCCGGCGAATGCCACGGGCTTTGCCCTGAACCTCAAGGTCAACAAGTCCGCCGAGGTCGAGATCAAGGTGATCGGGTTGCAGGGTTTGTTCCCGATCGGCAAGGGCGAGCCGCTCCAGTATGTGTCGAACGAGGCGGCGAAGCTGCGCTTGAAGGTCACGCCCGCGGGTGTGCGCCTGCAGGGGCTGGAGATGCTTGCCAGCACGCTCAAGGGCCAGTTGGCGAAGGATGGCAAGGGCTTGTCGTTTGCGTTCAGCGGTCGGGTGCGCTCGGAGGCTCCGGGTTCCTCGCTGGCATTGCTGGCGGGCAAAGTGGCGATGGTGTCGGGTGTGAGTGGTGACGGTTGGCGCGTGGCACTGCGCAAGGCCCCGGGCGGCGGGTGGGTGCATGACCTGATTGCCGAGCGGGCGGGCGAGATGGCGGTGGATTTCGGGTTTGAAGTTCCGGTCGGGATGGCCAGCGATTGGAACCAGATGAGTTTCGAAGTGCCGGCCGGGGTGGTGGTGCCGGTCGTGCTCGAGGGTTTCAAGGACAACGTCGATTTCTCCGACAGCGCCGCGTTGGTGCCGCGCCGTCGCGATGGCGGGCTGATCGGATTCCTGCCGTCGACCGGCAAGGCGACGATGGCCTGGAAGTCGCGTGACAAGGTCGAGGATGGATCTTTGTTTTTCTCGAGTGTCGAAACCAGCGATGTCCGGGTGAGCAGCGGTTTGCTGCGTCAGCGGACCTCGATCGACCTGCGGGTGCTGCAGGGCAAGCTTGCGGATCTCACCCTCGACCTCGCCGGGGAAGGCGAAGTGTTGAGCGTCGCGGGCGAAACGGTGATCGGTTGGAGTGTGAGCGCGGGCCAGGGGAAACGCCGGCTTGAAGTCAAGTTGAGCCGCCCGATCGACAAGGCCGACCGGATCACGGTCGAGTCGCAGGTCGCACTGCAAGGCAGTCCCTTGCGTGCCGGTGCGATCCGCATGATGCCCGCCGGTTCGTTGCGGCACAGCGGCTGGCTGCGTGTGGCGAATGAAGGTTCGGTGCGCATTGACGTGCTCAACACCAAAGGACTGATCCAGCTTGCGCCGCATCAGTTCCCGGCTGGCGTGGACAAGGAGTTGCGGCAGGTGCTGGGCAACCCGCGCGTGTACCTGTTCGCCTTTATCTATTT
>CBFGOB010000077.1:0-9566 GCA_965650215.1 uncultured bacterium
CTTCGAGCGAGCCCATGACCCGGTCGGCCGGCGAAAAATCCAGTCCTGCCGTGACGCGGTTTGGCACCGCCCACACGGTCATGCCCGCCGCCTTGGCCGAGAGCACGCCGTTGAGCGAATCCTCGATCACGAGGCAGTCCGCGGGCTGCACCCCGAGCCGTTTGGCGGCTTCGAGATAGAGGTCGGGAGCTGGTTTGATCCGCGGAGCATCACCGCGGCAAACCGTGGTCCGGAAATGTTCGCTCAGGCCGAGTTTGGCCAACCAGCCATCGACCCAGTGGTGCGACGAGCTGGAAACCACGGCGCTGGGGATGTGGCGGCGCTCGAGGGTCTGCAGCATGCGCTCGAGGCCGGCTATCGGCGTCGCGGTTTCGAGCTCGGCCATGATTTCCTGCTGGCGCCGGGCGTCGAGGTCGTGCCAGTCGAAGGCATTGCCGGTGAGGTCCTCCAGGTGGGTTTTCGGCGACCAGGTTGCGAAGTCCGAGCCGATGCAGCGGGTGTAGATCTCCAGCGGCAGCGGATGGCCATGGGCCTCGAAAGTCCGCTGCCAGGCCGAGTAAATCGCCCATTCGGTGTCGACCAGGACGCCGTCGAAATCGAAGAGCAGCGCGCGGATCGTCATGCCGTGGCGACAGGGGGCTGGGGGAGGACCGGTGGCAGGTCGCTGAGCTTCGGACTGCGGGGCAGGACCCTGCCGCCGCGCGCGACATGCAGCAGGTAGAGTTGCTTCTGCAGGTGCTGCCAGGCGAAGATCATCACCGGGCACAGCGCGAAGGCGCCGATGTAGCAGGTGCAAACGGCGACCACCATCATCACGATGCCCATGGCGAAAAGGAACAGCGAAGTCACCAGCAGGTCCTTCCAGACGAGGCTGAGAAACTCGCGGACGAAGCCGAAGTTGAAAGACGGCACGAAATCCTGGGCCAGGGTCGCCGCGATCGAAAGCGGGGCGAGGATGAAGTTCAAGCCCAGCATCACGATGAAATAGGCGCCGAAGCCGAACAGCATCAGGAGGGCGGACATCGCTTCGTGGTTTTCCGCGGCGGGCGCGGCCAGCAGCATCGGGGCGAAGAACAGGACCAGGATCACCGGCATGGCCACCACGCTGCAGACCATCTGGACCAGAAAGGGCCAAAGGCCGCGCATCAGGTATTTCGTGAAATGCTGGAAATCGAAGGGCGGGTGCTCGGACGGCGGCTCGTCATCCCCACGGCCCCACAGCTGGGTGATCACCCAGCCGGAGAGGACGATCTGCCCGACCATCGGGATGAGGATGCTCACGGCGCCTAACAGCATGTTCATCCCCCATTTCGGGGATTTGAAGAAATCGCTGACGGATGTCTGGTAGTTCATGGGTTTGGGTTGGGTTTGGGCCAGTCGGGTTGTTGTTGGCGGACCGCCTCATAGAGGACGACCGCGATTGCGGTGGAAAGGTTCAGGCTGCGGGTGCCGCCGGGTGCCATCGGGATGCGCAGGGCGTGCGCCGCCTCGCGGCGGACGAGTTCCTCGGGCAGCCCCCGGGTTTCCTTGCCGAAGACCAGGTAGTCACCAGCCCGGAACGGGGTTTGCCACGGGGTGGCTTCGGCCTTGGTGCTCAGAAACCAGAAGCGGGCCGCGGTTCCGGCCCTGGCCCTGAGCGCTTCCAGCGAGGGCCAGACCTGCAGCTTCACGTCCTGCCAATAGTCGAGGCCGGTGCGCCGCACGTGCTTGTCGTCGAGCGAGAAGCCCAGCGGCTCGATCAGGTGCAGGGTGGAGTCGGTCGCGAGTGCCAGGCGGCCTGCGGCACCGGCATTGTGCGGGATTTCGGGTTCGACGAGGACGAGATGGAACATGCCGGAGCTTCAGACGGATTCCTTGCGACGTGCCATGGTGATCGAAAGCCCGAGGGTGCCAATGAAAATCAGATAGCAGGCCAGCAGTTCGAGGTAGCTCTTGCAGATCTGCGGCACCGCGGGCGAGAAGGCGGTGCCCAGGGCGGCCTTCCAGAAGGTCGGACTGCCCATCAGGATGTTGAAGATGTAGTTGATCAGCAGGGCGGCGGCGATCAGCCCCGAACCGGCGTGGCTGCCGAGCTTCGAAATGAAGTCGATGCTTGTGTGGCGGTGGCGCAAGGCGGTCACCAGGGCCAGCAGCAGGATCAGCGCCACCAGGACGCCCTCGGGAAAGGGCCAGCCGAGAATGCCCGAGACGAAGTCCTCGATTTCGCCGATGACCGCCGCAATCAGGCCGAGGCCCAGGATGCGGCACATCGGCCGGTAGCGTCCGGCATACGGGCTGGCACCCAGCATCACGACCGCCGATGCCGCCAGCAGCAGCGCCTGGAGCATCTCGACCGTGCCCCGCTCGATCGGCACCGACGAGCGGTTCGGCAGCCAGGCGGGCAGCAGGATCGCCAGACAGCCGCCCGAGATCAGGATGATCCTCATCAGGGTGCTGGACCATCTGGGGTTTTTCCGCTGGGTGGGAAAAGGTTCGGACATCGGCCGCTGCCTAAACTTTTTCATCATGTCTGGCAAGGCCGGCCTCGCCGGAGGCCCGCGGCCTCCTCCGATCTTTTCTAAAAATCTTCTTGCCGGAAACGCGCCATTTCTCAGAGTTGCGCAATCACTTCCAAGTAAATCCACCTCCCATGAGACCCAAACTTTTCCGCCGTTCACGATTCGCTGTGGCCTCCTCGTTGTTCGCCATCGCGCTCACCACTCCCGCTGCGTTCGCCCAGGCGGCGAAAGAGGTGACCATCCTGCAGGAGTGGGTTATCGACGGTGGTCCGACCATGCTGTTCATCGGCGCCGCGATCGTGGCCTACATCGCGCTGACCGCCTACAATTTCATGAACCTGACCAAGGCGAAATTCTGCCCGGATGACCTCAAGGCGGTGCTGATGGACCACATGGCCAACTGCCGCGTGCGCTCGGCGATCGAGGTGGCTGCGACCCATCCGTCCTACCTCGGCCGCATGGTTGCCTACTCCTTCCCCAACATCGATGCCACCCAGACCGAGAACCTCGGCCGCGACATGGTCGAAGATGCGATCGCCGACTTCGTGGCCAACGAGCACCGCAAGATCTTCACCTGGATCAACTACATTTCGGTCTGTGCCCAGACTTCGCCCATGCTAGGGCTGCTCGGAACGGTCATCGGTATGGTGAGCGCCTTCGGCACCCTCAAGGTCAGCGGTGCCGCCGACCCTGGCGCGCTCGCCGGTGACATCTCGGTCGCCCTTCTGACCACCTTGTGGGGTCTGATCAACGCGATTCCCTGCATCATCACCTTCTACATCCTCAAGAACCGCCTTTCCAACCTGGTCGCCGATTGCGTCCATACGGCCGAGGAACTGCTCAACGCGGCGATTGCAACGGTGAATGCCGACACCCTGTATGCCAAAATCCCCGAGGGCATCGCGGAATGACCGGTTGCGGGTTTCCAGGCAACACCAGCTTGAAAACCCGACCCCCGCGAAATCGAGAAGCATGGTTGTTTGCTGATGACGTCACCCTTTTGACCCAAGCCACATGTCAAAATCGAAACTGAGACGAGCCACCGAAAGTGCCGAAGAGGAATGCGGGTTGGACATGTCGCCGATGATCGACATGGTCTTCCTGCTGCTCATCTTTTTCATCGTCAACGCGACCGCGATCATCGTGAAGACCGACCCGGAGGTGAAGCCCCCGGTCGCCGTGAATTCAGAGCCCCAGAAGGTCAAGGATGGCCGGATCGTGATCAATGTCCGCGAGGACGGCACCTTCACCAACGAGTCGTTTGACATCCTCAAGGACGAAGCGGCGATCTTCGACGTGGTCAAGAAGGCGCGCGAGCGCTGTGAGCAACTGGGCTGGACACCGCGCCTCCACCTCCGTGGCGATAAGGACGCGGTCTTCAAGCACGGACGCACCGCAATCCGTGCCGCCGCCGCCGCCGGGGTCAGCCAGGTGGTCTTCGGCGTGTATTCCAAGCCTCCCAGGTAATTCCGCTCACCCACCCTTTTCATCATGGCCCGGCACAAGAAACACCAGATCATCGAAGAAAGCGATCCAGCCTTGGATATCTCCTCGCTGATCGACGTCTGCTTCCTCTTGCTCATCTATTTCATCGTCACGTCGACGATCGCGCCCCGCGAGCAGGACCTCGGCCTCCAGCTGCCGGGCATGGGCACCAGCAGCGAGCAACCGAAGATCGCGCCGATGCTCATCACCATCACCGAGACCGGCACCATCCTGGCGACCTCCGGTGGCGAGCCGCAGACCTTGGACACGGACCCCGGACTGCGGGATCTGCCCCTGCTCAACGCCCAGCTCGACCTTTACGTCAGCGGTGTCAACGCGGCCGGCGAGAAGCCCTTGGTCCAGATCTTTGCCAGCCCCGAGGCCACCCAGCAGCGGGTGATCGACGTCCTCAACGCCCTGGCCGGGGCCAAAATCAATGCCGTGACCTTCACGGATTTGATTGATGATTGATGCGGGATCTGGGATATTGAACTGAATCCGGATTGCAGTGCCGCGGGCATGCGGTCCGGATCCTTCCGGTCAATCATCCGCCCCATCCCGTCATGGCACGCCACTCCAAACCCAAAGCGGCCGGCAGCAGCGATCCGGCTCTGGACATTTCCTCGCTCATCGATGTCTGTTTCCTGCTGCTGATTTATTTCATCGCCACCTCGGTGATCGCCCCGCGCGAGCAGGATTTGCCCGTGGGTCTTCCCAGGCCTGGCGGCGATGAGTCCGTGGCGACCGGGCCGATGCTGATCCGGATCGATTCCGCCGGAACGGTTTCCGCGGCTTATGGGGATGTGGTGCAGACCCTGGACGCCGACCCCGGGCTGCGCGAACTGCCCTTGCTCTCCGCGCAGCTCGAAATGTACGTCAGTGGCGTCAGGGCCGCAGGCGAGATGCCGCTGGTCCAGATCGATGTCGGCGAGTCAACCACCCAGCAGCGGGTGATCGACGTGCTGAACGCGCTCGCCGCGGTCGGGATCCGATCCGTGACCTTTGCCGACCTTCAGGTCGAATGAATTCCGGCATCGCGCGACTCTCCGGAAAAGTTCCGGATCCCGTCATTTCCTCTTGAAGCGACGCTTGGCCAGTGTTTGATCGGCAGCTGAGATTTCACTTTGCCGAATCATCCACGCCAACCCAACTTTCTCATGAGTTTCCGCTGTTTTCCCGCCACGATGATGGGGGCTGTCGCCGCCATCCAATTGCTGGTCGCGGCTCCTGCCGCTGCCGAAGATATCGATACCCTCGAGTTGTCGGTCCAGATTGAGAATGCGATCGCGCTGATGCGCCAGGAAAACTGGGAGGAGGCGCTCAAGTATTGCGAGGCGTCGGTGAAAACCTACGGCGAGGGTGCGATGGAAGCGTATGGTGCGCGCTTCGGCGGCGTCTATTTCCGCAAGGGGGTTTGCGAGCTGAAGCTCAAGAAGTGGGCTGCCGCGATGAAGTCGTTCGAAACCTGTTACAAGGAATTCCCCAACAAGGAGGGAGTGACCCCGGACCTCGGCAATCCCTTCCAGAAGACCTGCCTCCTGCAGTGGGCCGAGGCGGCGATCGGGGCGGAGGACTGGAAGCTCGCTCTCGACCTGTATGAAAAGTTCCTCAAGGAACGCGACCGCGAGCGCGACAAGTTCAACCGCGGCACGCTCTACATCAGCATGGCGGTTTGCCATTACAACCTGGGCGACATCACCAAAGGCAACGAGAGCCTCGAGATCGCCATCACCAACAAGGATCGCTTCGGTGTGCCTTCCTCATCGATCCTCGGGGCCTTCCGCTACATGATGACCGCCGCCATTGAGGGCGGAAAAGAACAGGCCCTGCTCGATTTCCTGGCGAAAAACCGTGGTGAAATCATCGCCGATCCCTTCGACATGTATCCCTTCGCCGGAATGTACACCAAGCTCGCGAAGGAGGCGATCGACGCCGAGATGTTCCGCGCGGCCTTCGAGATCTACCAGCTGATCCCGACGCCTGAAGCGGCGATCAACGATGCCCGGGCGAAGCTGGTTGCGATCGGGCCCTTGCGCCAGCTGAGAAGGCCCGACGGGGCGCTGATCAAGGAGCAGCTTGAAAAGGGCATCGCCCAGATCGAGGCCGCGGAAAAGAACGGCCAATCGATCGAGATCGTGAAGCTTGCCGCCAGCGCGTTCCTTCACGAACAGTTCGGCAACGTGCGCGGCGCCTATGCGGCCTACAGGTTGCTGGAGCAGTTTTACCCGATGGCCCAGAACCGCGAGGACAACCTCTTCAACCTTGCGCGGGTGTCGTTCATGGCCACCTCCGGTTCGGAGAGCCTGGCCAACGCGCAGAAGTTCCTCTCGACCTTCCCCGACTCCAAGAATGCGCCGCTGATCCGCCGCCTGACGCTTTCGAGCCTGTTCGCGGAGCGCAAATACGAGGAATGCATCGAGAATGCCCTCGAACTCATCAACACGCTTCCGAAGGGATCCGACCAGCACGACCTGTGCCTGCACGTCCTGGGGGGATCGTATTTCTACACCGGCCAGTATGACGTGGCGAAAAAATACCTTGATCAGCACGTCACCGATTATCCGAACAGCGATTCCGCGATTGCCGCCAGTTACTTCCAGGCTTCCAACGAGTTCCGGCTCAATCACTACGCGGAAGCCGGGAAGCTGCTCGACAACTTCATCAAGAAGTATCCCACCGCCGCTGAAAACCCGTTCCTGCCCTTTGCCTACTACGACCGCGCGACCGTGTTTTTCATCGAGGACAAGAATGAGGATGCGCTCAAGATGACCGATGAACTCATCGCCAATTTCAGCGATTCCAATGTCGTCGACCAGGCCCACAACCTGCGCGGCAACATCCTGCAATCGATGGACCGGCCGATCGATGCCGAGGGTGCTTACAAGCAGGGCCTGCGGATTTCCGAGCGTCTTGGCCACCAGATGGTGTCGGGCGCGGCGATTTACAACCTGATCGATCTGCTGGTGAAGGAGGCCAAGGGCAAGCCCGAGGGCCCCCGGCTTGAGGAGGCGATCGGTTATGTCGACGCCTTCTGGAGCAAGTATGCCGAAGGTTCGCCTTATTCGCGGGTGATTGCCGTGAGCCAGATTCCGGTCCTCGAGGCCGCCAACCGCCTGGATGAGGCGATCGAGCGCCTTCGCAACGTGATCACCGAGATGTCGGAAGATCCCGAGGCCGCGGATCTGGAGGAAAAACTCGACGCCTACACCGAGGCCTACCTCAAGAAGCACACGGTTGAGCAGCTCAAGGAGCACTACCTCAATTTCCCCGGCGTGAAGCCGACCGCCCGCGCGGCCCGCGCGCTGCTGCAGATCCAGGTGATCAGCGCCTACGAGACCTTGGCCAAGAAGTCCAAGGGGCCGGCGGAAAAAGCGGCGATCGAAGCCAAGATCAAGGCTTCCTTCGCGCGCCTCAAGTCCGACTTCAATGTCAAGGACCTGCCGAGTTCCACACTCACCAAGGTGGGCAATTACCTGCGGTTGAAAACCGCCACGCCGCGCGAGGCGCTGCCGTTCTATGACGAGGTGATCCAGCGCGGTGACAAGGCCGGCATCCACGGGGCCCTGATGGGTCGTGCGGACATTTACGGGGATTCCGGCAATGCGGCTGACATCGACAAGGCGCTTGCCGACCTCGAGCGCGTTTCAAAGGAGACCGAGAAGCCGAAGGAGAAGGAGTTTTCGCTCTACCGGACCGTCGAGCTGCTGGTCGCCAAGGGCGCCTTCGAGGCGGCCTCGGCCAAAGCGAAGATCTACCTCGAGGATGCCAACTATCAGAAATCCAGAAACGCTCCGGCCGTCGGCCTCTTGATGGCCAAGTCCTTCGAGGGCCGCAAGATGATCGACGACGCGATCGCGATGTATGCCAAGACCTGGGCGCAGTTTGCCGGCAACATCAGTGTTTCCGCGCCGGCGATGAAGCGCTACATGGAGCTGCTCTGGGAGCGCAACAAGCCAGCCCCGGACGCCAAGACCCACGGCGACCGTCAAGGTGCCTATGTGGCCGCCGCGAACTACGTCAAGAACACCTCGGGTCTGCAGGACCGCATGCAGGCCTCCGAGCTTGAGCTGTGGAAGGAAGTCGAGGCCCTGATGAAGCAGTACGAAGCCAACCCGAACATCAAGACCCTCGAGCAGCTCGAGAAGGAGCAGAAAGAGAAGAAGCCAAGGTGATTCCTCCCGGGATTCCTTCCCCAACCCAACCATTTCCAACGCAATTCTGACGATGAAAGCCCACATTCCCCTTATCCTTTTCCTCGCGTGTTCCTCGCTGGCTCCGGCACAGGGCAAGGTGTTCCCGGCGCATGCCGCGGCGGTGATCAAGGACGCGGAAGGCAACATGTCTCCGCAGCAGATCTGGGTCCAGGCGGCGACCAGCAGCACCGTCCGTTTCCTCGAGCGCGCGGATGCCACGGAATTCACCGACGTGCCGATGGCCAACGTGGTTTCCTACTACTTCTTCGAGTCGCCGGATTATTCCAAGGCGGTCGATCTCTATCAGGGAAGGAAATACAAGGAGGCCCGCGACGAATTCGCCAAGATCAAGAAGGCCTGCCAGCCGCTGGCCGCCATGAAGAACAGCCCCGGCGTGATGGCGGCGTTTTACGAGATGGAGTGCATGCGACAGCTGAATGACATCGACTCGCTTTCCAAGGCGCTGCGCGAGTTCAAGAAGGATTCCATGACCCATGAAATGTACAACCGCCAGCTGGAGTTGTATGTGCTCTGGGAATCGCTGAAGGCCAAGAACTGGGACCGCGTCGGCTCGCTGGCGGCGGAGTTCAAGAAAGCCAAGCTGCCTCCAGGCCAGCTGGTGCAGGTGGAATACTGCCTCGCTCGCGCCTACGAGGCCCTGGGCAAGAGCCAGGAAGCCCTGCTTGCCTATCAGACCGCGATGACCGCGGACGCCGGCGCCTCCGAAGTGCTGGCGCGTGAATCGGCGCTGCGGGTGTTGGAGATCCTGAGCGAGGACGAGGAGCTCAAACTGGCGATCAAGGTTTACGAGAACACCCAGGGCAAGACCTTCGCGAAAGGCTACACGAAGGTGCTGGAAGCGGGTGGGGTCGCGCGGATTTTCGAGACCTCGCTGGGTGGTGGCGCGCCTTTGCCGTCGAAGTTCAAAACCCTGCTGAAGTACAAGCCCCAGGAAGCCGCGGACGAAGCGGGTGCTGCGGGTGCTGCCGATGCGAAGAAGGAAGCCGCGAAGCCCGAAGCAGATCCCAAGGCCGACAAAAAGGACAAGTGAGGTCCGTGGCGCGGGATGCCACTCAGGGTTTCAATGTGGTTTCCAGCCAGTGGAGGAGCCGCTTGCGGTAGGCGCCCCCGTCCTTTGACAGGGAGTTGCCGTGTTGGCCGGACTTGACCTCGAACAGGGTTTTGGGCGCATTGGCGGCCTCGTAGAGCTTCATGCCTTGGGAGAAAGGCACCACTTCATCCTGGCGGCCGTGGATGATGAGCACGGGGGTCGGGCTGATCCGGCCGATGAGTTGAACCGGGGCGAGTTGGTCGCTCACCAGGTTTTCGCCGAAGCTTCCCGCGACGTGGCGCGCCATGTCGCGGTAGGAGGCAAAGCTGGAATCGACGA